>JAEUTS010000380.1 GCA_016787005.1 Bacteroidia bacterium | reverse complement strand
CCAAGCGGTTCCGGCAAATCAACAATTACTTCATTGCTCTTGCGATTTTATGAGCCACAAAGCGGAGAAATTATTATTGACGGTAAACGATCGACTGATTATACATTGACTGAGCTACGTGAACAAATGGCCATTGTGCCCCAGGATGTGTTGCTATTCGGCGGAACTATCAAAGAGAATATTGCTTACGGAAAAACGAGTGCAACACATGATGAAATTGTTGAAGCTGCAAAAAAAGCGAATGCCTATGATTTCATCATGAGCTTCCCCGAAAAATTCGAAACTATCGTTGGCGAACGGGGCATTCAGCTATCAGGCGGACAGCGCCAGCGAATCGCCATAGCGCGCGCAGTATTAAAAGATCCTTCCATACTTATACTTGATGAAGCTACAAGTTCGCTCGACTCTGAATCGGAACGTGTGGTACAGGAAGCATTGGATAAACTTATGGAAGGCCGTACTTCCTTTGTTGTTGCTCACCGCTTATCGACTATACGGAAGGCCGACAAAATTGTAGTGCTCGAAAAAGGGGAAGTGATCGAAACAGGAACACATGAAGAACTCATGCTGAATAACGATGGCCTTTACAAAAGTTTGGTGAGGTTGCAGTATGAGTTGGTGTAGGAAAACAGGATGAAACACATATACTCACTATAGCAAATGTAAAATCCCCCTTAATTTATAACTTATGCAACATCTTTTGCTATTACACGGAGCCATAGGCGCAAAAGAACAGCTGAAACCCTTGACTGAAAATCTAAAACAATTTTTCAGTGTCCACACACTCAGCTTTAGCGGACATGGAGGAGAACCTTTGGTTGAAACATTCTCAATTGAACAATTTTCAATTGATGTAATAAATTATCTTCAACAAAATAAGATTGATAAGGTCAACATTTTCGGATACAGCATGGGTGGATATGTCGGATTATATCTGGCCAAATATTATCCCGAAAAAATAAACAAAGTATTTACATTGGCCACAAAATTTTCATGGACACCAGAGGCCGCCCAGCGCGAAATTAAAATGCTGGATGCGGCAAGAATCAAAGAAAAAATACCCGCATTTGCTCAACAGCTTGAAAAACGGCACCATCCAAACGATTGGAAAACGATTCTCGATAAAACTGCGCAAATGATGATCAAAATGGGTGACAAAAATCCACTAACCTTGGATGATCTTGAAACCATTGAAAAAAGTGTATTGATCGGGATTGGTGATAAAGATACAATGGTTACATTAGAGGAAACAATTAATGTTTATCGCAAGTTGAAGAATTCAAACCTAATAGTTTTGCCAAACACCCAGCATCCTGTCGAAAAAGTAAATATTCAAAGATTAACACAAGAAATTACCATCTTCTTTAATACCAACATTAATTAATACAATTAAAAAAACAGCTGAATTAATCCGATAATGAAAATCGATAAATACATTGGCCACTCAGGTTATACATCGCGCCGGAAAGCCTGTGTACTTATAGAAGAAAAAAGAGTGACTGTGAATGGTAAAACAGCCACATTCAGCACCAAAATAAAGGAAAACGATGTTGTCCTGATTGATGGTATTAAACTTGAAATCAAAGCTTTTGTACCAACATACATTGCATATAACAAACCCAAAGGTATTGAATGCACTTCCGAAAAAACAACCAATAATATTATTGATGCTATCGGCCATGAACAAAACATATACCCTATTGGCCGTCTGGATAAAGATTCAGAAGGATTGATACTGTTAACCAACAATGGTCCGATAATAGATAAAATTGCCAACTCTCAGTACGGCCATGAAAAAGAATACATTGTTACACTAAATCTACCTGTTCGCAAACAGTTTTTAAATGAAATATGTGCAGGAATTGAGATACAAGGTGAAAGAACCAAGCCCTGTATAGCAACTCTTGAACCCAATGCCAAACGGATCTTCAGGATCATATTAACGCAAGGTCTTAAACGGCAAATTCGCCGGATGTGCAACGCATTTGATTACCAGGTGATAAAATTACAACGCGTACGCGTAATGAACATTAAACTAGGTAAATTAAAACCCGGCGAATGGAGGAACCTTACTGATGAAGAACTATCGGAACTATTTGCCTTACTAAAATAGTACTAGATGAACCGAAATTTTTTCGCATTAATATTTTGTTTCATTGGATTCTTCCATGCCGTAATTTCGCAGGAGACCATGACTATAGGCCCTATGGTACACATTAATTTTGGCGGCGAAAAAATTCATGCTTCTTATGCCATTGAAACTGCTTATTGGAATTATGGGCATTTTCCATATAGCATAGATGGTGGTATAGAATTTGAATCGGGCCGATTTAGAATTTACAGTGAATTCCAAACAGGAGTAGCATTGGCGGGCATTTCCTGCGGTCCTGTATTTGAATTAAACAAGACAGGCGCTCACTTGGGATTACAGGGTTCAGTATGGGGCAACTATTTTCTTGGGGTAGACCTGCGTATTCGAAGGATAGAAAAAATTACATTTAAGTCGCCGGGAGTGTATCTTAAACTCCCTATTGGTCCGGGAGGCTCTAAGAATTCAAATAGCAGTAATCACAATTGGGACTGGGATTAAAAACAGAACTTTTACTTAACCTTAAAATTCTTTTCCATTTACAATACATTTCCATATCTGTTAATTTCACTTAGCTAAAGCATAACTAAATGTATACTATATCTATTATATCCGCCAGTGTGCGCAACGGACGTAAAAGCAATCGGGTTGCCATATACTTCAAGAACTACATTGAAGAAAATAAGATTGCAACTCCCGAGATCATTGATCTTGATAAATACCAATTTCCTGTATTCAACGAACGCCTGAAATTTCTAAAGACTCCATCTGATAGCATTCTTGAATTTGCCGGTAAAATAAAAAGTGCGGATGCTGTTCTTATAGTTACACCTGAGTATAATGGAGGCTATCCTGCCGCCTTAAAAAACTTAATTGACATGCTATACGACGAATGGTATCACAAACCTATTGGTTTTATTACTGTCTCATCGGGTGCATTTGGTGGCAGTCAGGTTATAACATCGTTGCAATTTGTCCTATGGAAAATGAAAGCATTAACGGTTCCTGCAATGTTCCCGGTCGCGAAAGTGGAAGAAACATTTGATGAAAACGGTAAGCCTCTGGATAAAGTTACGATGGATAAAAGGGCCGCTTCTTTTATGAAAGAAGTGCTGTGGGTTACAGAAGCATGCGCAAAAATGAAATAGCCGAAATACCTTTACTTCAGCTTCATCTCTTTAAACCTAGAAAATACTAGGGCTGCCAGTATACATAATATTGCGCCAAAAACACCATTCAGCCTCAACCCGAGATCATTGCCCGGGTCTTTCCCATAAAGTGTAAGTGTAGCGAACAAAGCTATACCAAATGTCTGCCCAAGTTTTACAGCAAAATACTTAACCGCGAAGTAAAGGCCTTCCTTGTTTTCCCCTGTTCGTTCAGCATCTCGTTCAGCTATCTCGGCTAAAATAGCGGGTGGCAATATGCCCAATGAAGCCAGAGGAAATCCGGCCAATATAACCAAAGTATATATTTGCGTAGTCGATGAAAAAGGCATTCTGCCGAGGAAATAAATAAAAACAAAAATACAGGCAAGCATCACAAAAGAGTACATCACAATTCTCTTCTTCCCAATTTTATGAGCAAGGAAATTTATTAATGGATAAAACAAAAGCGATACGCCCACCATTGTTGCCATCAATACTACTCCCATCTCTTCAGGCAGGCCGCACAATACAGTTAAAAAATAAAGCAGCCCACTTGTTATGATATAAAGAGCCATGTAATAGGCAAAATCAGCTGCGATATAATACCTGAAGTTTTTATTTGAAAACGTCTGTCGCATAGCGGGAATTATTGACAAAGTAGAAGGATGTGATTTACAATATTTTTTCTCACTTATAAACAAAGCGGGAATGAACATAAAAAAAACTCCCGCTGCTGACAAACTCCAGACAGCATATTGCACTGCGTCGATACGCTGCACAAGCTGAAGACTTTGTTGAAATAAATCGGCAATATTATTAACGGAAGAAGACAATACAATACCCAGCACAAAACCTACTTGCTGGAAAGTTGACAAACGAACCTTTTCATCGGAAGTATGTGCAAGTTCCGGCATAAGGGCATTATACGGAATTATATATGTTGTTGCCGAAACAAAAAACAGGATGAGTGTCATCACGAGCCACCAGGCATTTGACTGATCCGGAGTATTTGTCAAGGGGTGAAATACCATTCCACAAAAAACCATAGATGGTATTGCACTTGCAAGCATAAATGGAATACGCCTTCCCAGCTTACCCATGCTCCTGTCACTCAGCTGACCAATAAATGGGTCATAGAAAGCATCGAATAAACGACCTGCAGAAGTAATAATAGCCAACAGGTTGAACACCCCTAAAATAACCACCTGGGGAATTAAACTGATCAAACCTGAATTGGAAGGAGGTAAATAAAAATAGGGAAGCATTACCCCAACAATATTTACAAGGATGCTCCAGCCCAACATGCCACACGCGTAAGCTATTTGTAAACGTAATGGAAACTGAAAATTAACCATCTACCCCAAAGTAATCATCAATCAATACGAACACCCATCACGAGGATATCATCCACCTGTTCGTGCGAACCTTTCCAGTCTTCAATTGTTTTGTCAAGGATCGACTTTTGCTCATCCATCGGATACTTACAGATCTTTGTAATCAATTCGTCAAATTTTTTAACCATGAATTTTTTTCCATTGGGGCCACCAAACTGGTCGGAATAACCATCTGAGAAAATATAAATACAATCGCCTTTAAGCAATTGCACTTTATGGTTGGTAAATTTCTTTTTATCCTCATCAACAAAGAAACCGATCGGGAATTTATTCGCTTTAATCTGCTGCAATGCCCCATCACGTACAAGATATAAAGGATTGAAAGCTCCTGAAAACTGCAACTCCAGCGATTTGTAATCAATGGCGCACATGGCAATATCCATACCGTCTTTTGTAGATGTTTCATCAATGCCCTGATGCAATGTTTCGGCAACACCCTTATTCACTTCATCAAGTATAGATGCCGGCTCCGCGTGCGGAGTATTGTTCAACACATGCTTTAACAAATTATGACCTACAATTGACATAAACGCGCCGGGAACACCGTGCCCGGTACAATCAACAGCCGCAAAGATAGTTTTGGCATTTTTCTGAGACACCCAGTAAAAGTCGCCGCTTACAATATCCTTTGGCTTAAATAAAACAAACGAATTTGGCAAAACCTGTTTTATATAATTGGCCGGAGGTAAAATGGCATCCTGCAAACGCTTTGCGTAACGAATACTATCAGTAACGTGTTTATACAGAACTTCCAGTTTTTCATTTTGTTTCCCGATCTCTTCCTTCTGCCGGACCACTTCTTCTGTACGTTCAATAACTTTCGCTTCCAGTATCTGCTCGTTTGTATGCAGGTCTTCGCGCATCTTCAACAACGCGCGGCCCAATGAATCTTCCTCACTGAGCGGCTTGTACTCAGAAAAGAAGTTACCACTACCCACTTCCTTGGCAAACTGAGTTGTACCCTCCATGCCATCAATCAAATTATTTAAAGCATCCGACATCTCTCCTATCTCATCATTACGCTGTTTGATCCTGGACATAGGTAATACACCACGCCCCATCGACAATAACATACTTTTAAGTTCGTGGATCGGCTTGACAATGGAACGCACAGTAAAAAATGCAATCAATACTCCACCCACAAGCAATACAATAGCAACCCATCGAACAATGGTCTGCAGGAGATCGAAGGAGGCCAGCATTTCGTCGCTTATCTGAACTGAATTTTTACGCTGCACCTCAATTAATTTCGCGAGCTCAGATAATGCTCTTTTAGTCCCCAAATCAATATCATTTTCCTCAACCGAGTTACGAGCCAAAAGCATAATACTTGGATCGTCATAAGATTCCCAAGTTTTAATGCTATGGATGATTTCCTCATGCTTAGCAACCAACTCTTCAGTAATCTCAAAAATGCGAACAATTGCGTCCTGCTCTTCCTTCAGCCATTGTTTGGATAAGTTTTGAATATCTCTTTTCAACTTTGGATACTCGGTATAGATCAAAGAACGCAACTCCTTCTTCTCCGCCAATTCATCACCGCTCTGAAAATAAACCCACTTAAGGATAAGCATTTTGGATCGTACCAAAATCAAATTGAAATTCTCCAACTTACTTACTGAAGGGGCATATATCTTGTTTATCTTATCATTAATATCACGGCTACGGTCAATAGTGGATTGGGTCACATAAAAAGCGCTTATAGTCAACAAAATAAGTATCGCAAAACCAATACCTATTTTCCTGCCTATCGAAAACCTGAACTTCATATAGCTGATTTACGTGTAATTTGAATCTGTACCGGGTTACTGCTTATCAAGATCCTGTGAAAGCTTTTGAAACTGCTGCGACTTGTCATTATCATGCAGACTGTAATATATGCCCGATAAGCCAATGAGAGTTTCTTTCCTGCGAGGGTTTAACTGGTATGCCTTTTCCATATAAGGCAATGATTTCTTAAACCAAACAACTGCCTCATCCTGAATATCATTCAGAGTGGCAAGGTCGAAATCATAGTCGAGTTTATTCATGATAAGACTTACAGCCTGGTTATAATAGATAATGCCCATATTATAATTGGCTGAAATATTATTCGGCTCCGCAATGAGCACCTTGTTGTATGATTCCTCTGCAATTTTCAAAAACTTCATGTTCTTCTTCGGATTTTTCTCATATGCAGTTTGGAAATATGAACCCATAATTCCATAATAATATGCTCCAACAGAATCAATGTTTGCTTTTGGCTTCAGGTATTTTACGAGCAGTTTTTGCTGGTCAATACATTCAATGGACTTTTTATAATTAATAGTGTCCAATGTTTCACCAAAAGTATTGTTAACAATAGCAGCTTCACTTTTTATTATACTAAGATTATTTTGCTTGCTTTCACCTGTAGTATCTAACAGTATTGATTTTTTACCCGCTTCAAATGCTTCATTAGCTATACTTAAATCACGATTCGCCGGCTTGGATTTTTTAAATATCTCTTTGTATATAAAGGCCTTCACATACCACGTTTGTCCATCATTCATTGTTTCGGGGTGTTTACAAGCAGCGTCAATCAATATTCTGGCGCTATCCAAATTACCCGCCTGAGTATACACAAAAGCGGCCCGGAGCTTATCAAGCTGAGCATTCATCATCCCCGCCGAAAACAAAAGCAAGAGAAAGGCAATGATCTTTTTAATCATGATAATTAGTTTTAAATATACTTATTCCACTTTAATTGCAAGCGCATATAAGTTTGAACTTATTTTCAACTTATAACGTTCGGCATTTGATTTACTCAATTCAAACAATTGTTTATTATCCTTAATAATAAAATTGATGGCGGCCCCCAGCTTGGTTAGGCCGGCTTTTTCCGTAACAATAAGCGTACTTTGCCCTTTGATCTTATTAATAACATCTGTTAAAAGCGCTGAACTTTCGAACGGCATAAATATTATATTTGATTTTTCCAAAGCAGAGGGCGAAGAAACACTTTTGACTGCGATCGGTTGACTTCCTACTTTCTTTTGCGCCATCTTGTCGAGTTCAGACAACAGGGATGAACTTGGCCCAACAACAGTAACAACAAAGTTGCCGTTCTTATAGTCTTCAGGCCACTCAACATATTTTGAGAAATTATACAGATATACCGCTTTTATCTTCGCATTTGTATCTTCCTTCGGATCGATACGTTGCGCCGATAAAAAAACAAGAGCCGCAGCTATTAGTGCAAGGTGCTTCATAACGGTATTGAACAAAATTCTTACCAAAATGCTAACTGCTTTTAAGTGAGCTTTTTATCCCTCCCAAATATATGAAATTTGCCCTATTTTAATGAAATTTTTCATGTTTTATTTTATGTTCGTAATTATGTGGCTAAACATAGCAAAATCGCATGGTTGTTATAGGCTAATAATTTCTATTTTTATACATCTTTCAAGTCAAAATTGAATACAAGTAACTACAACCAATATAACGACACCGAGCTTATTGCCCTTTATAAAAAAACGGACAACAATGCCGTTATAGGCCATTTGTTTGAAAAATATACGCATTTAGTGTTTGGTGTTTGTATGAAATACCTCAAAGATGAAGATGACGCAAAGGATGCTGTTATGCAGATTTTTGAGAAACTCCTTATCGACCTTAAAAAGCATGAAATAACACAGTTTAAAGGGTGGCTCCATACCGTGGCTAAAAATCACTGTTTAATGCAGCTGCGTTCGGATAAGTCTTTATCGGAGAAACAGCAGGAGTTGAAAAAAGATTTTAAAAGCTTTGTGGAATCGGGTTACGAATTGCATCTTAACAGCGAGCCCGACAAAGAGAAACAACTTAACCAATTGGAGCAGGCCATAAACAGCTTAAAGGAAGAACAAAAAATATGTATCGACCTGTTTTACCTGAAAGAAAAATCGTACCAGGAAATAGCAGTATTAACGGGCTATTCATTGAATACGGTTAAAAGTAATATTCAGAATGGTAAGCGAAATATTAAAATACACATGACGGGGCAAGCATGAGCGAACAATTACATAAGAACTTATTTAATGAAACCGAATGTTTATCGGAGCATACGTTATTTGCCTACATAGACGATAAACTTTCGCCCGAACAGCGTTACCATGTTGAAAAGCATCTTGTTGATTGCGAACTATGCGCTGACGCGATGGAGGGTTTAAGCCTGGTAAACAACCGCACCATTATTGCCGACACCCAAAAACTGGTAAAAGATACTTTTTCGGCAAGTCAAAAAAAAGAGCGTAAAGTGATCCGGCTCGATTTCAGCTACAAGCTGCTTGCCGCCGCTTCTGTCGCATTACTTATCTGCAGCCTGTTTGTGGTAAACCATTTTTTAAATAAAAAAGAAAGTGTTGTCGCGTATAAAACTCCCGCGGAAACTGAAAATACTGAAAAACAAACTGCACAGCCAACATCGCCTTTAAGTGATGTGAAAGCCGAAGATCCGCAAAATATAACTCAGCCGGAAAGCGGAACAAAAGAATTACTTCGGAAAACAGGAACAAGCCGTGACAGGTTGTCTGAAAGTGAAGAAGACCGTCGATCGGATCAGGATAAGGAATCTATTACTGTTGGTGAAACAATAGTTCCAAATAGCACAGTTGCCGGATCAAATGAATTAAATACATACGGAGCGGACGAAAGATCAGCTGCAAAATCTAAAGAAGCCATGGATGAGGGCTCAGGTTCGGCGGAGACCCCTTCTCCACCCCAAACGACACCTGAAGAAAAATCTGCCAAGAGTGAACTTAAACAGCCATCCGGGGCAGGCAACACAAGCCTTTCCAATGCTGCACAAAAAGCAGCCCAACGTTCAGCTGCAGATGATGCCTTTGGTGATACCAATAAAAAATCCAGGAAAAAAGATGAAAGTATAGTTATGGATAAAGCAAAAGACGAGGCCCAAAAAGCTGCACCTGAACCAAAACAGGAACAAAGACAGGAAGAAATAATGAAAAGAGAATCAGAAACAAGGCCGTCTAAAGCTGAGACCACTACTGCAAGCCCTGTTGTTGACGCTCCTTATGTAACGCCAAAATTTCCCGGAGGAGAAACAGAGCAGCAAAAATTTATTAATAAAACTATTGATCTTAAAAACTGCCCGGGCTGCAAAGGCGAGGTTTCTGTTTCAGTTATTGTAAGCGAAAAAGGCTACTTGCAAGATCCTCAGATTTTAAAGGGTGTTTCAGGCTGCGAATGCCTGAGCGAAGAAGCACTGCGAATTGTAAAAGCAATGCCGAAATGGGAGCCTGCCAAAAGAGATGGGAACGCTGTAAGTGCTAAACATAATTTATCAATTAGGTTTGAGTAACGATAGCCCGGTATGTTTCTTTTTGTTCAGGCAAAAAAATAGGGCAGTTTGATTTAAATGAATCGACTAGCAGCAAACTTGAATCGAATATCCCCACCAGCTGCCGTATTGGAAATTAAATAAATTTTTAAATAAATGTAACTTATTATTTATCAATTATTTAAACAATATAATCTTTACAAATATGGAATTATACTCCATATTTGTAAAGATTATATTAAATTTGCATCATGATAAAGCGACAACTTATCAGGCAGATAAAATATATGGCGGGCAAAATGCCCGTTATTTCGATTACCGGTCCTAGGCAATCCGGGAAAACAACTTTAGCCAAACAATGTTTTCCGAAATATGATTACGTTAACCTCGACACGCCTGATACACTTGCTGATGCCCAATCAGATCCAAGGGCTTTTTTAAAACGCTTTAAAAATGGTCTTATCATTGATGAAGCACAGGTATTCCCTGAATTATTTTCTTACATACAAACTATAAGTGATGAAAGTGGCAAGCCGGGAGAATATATCATTACAGGTTCACAAAATTTTTTATTATCGGCAAAAATATCGCAAAGCCTTGCAGGACGGGTTTTCGTAACTCATTTATTGCCATTTAGTATTGCTGAACTTAAAAAAACTTCTTATTGGACCAACAACTATGTTGATTTCACTTTTAATGGATTTTATCCACGCATATATGATAAAAATATTCCACCTGAATTATTTTATCCCTCCTATATTCAAACCTATACTGAACGCGATGTCCGTCAAATAATAAATGTATCTGATCTGTTTGCATTCCAAAAATTTATGCGTCTGGCTGCAGGACGTGTCGGGCAATTGCTTAATTACAGCGAAATAGCTGTTGACCTGGGGGTTGATGTGAAAACTGTAAAATCATGGTTCTCCATTTTAGAAACGTGTTTTATTGTTTTCTTTCTTCAGCCACATCATAAAAATTACAACAAACGTTTGGTAAAATCGCCTAAACTATATTTTTATGATACAGGGCTTGCATGCAGTTTACTTGGCATAAAAAAAGCTGAAGAGTTAGAACAACATTGGGCCAAAGGCGCGCTTTTTGAAAACATGATTATTGCCGATCTTAACAAAAACTACCTGAACACCGCGCAACAATCGCCACTATACTTTTGGCGTGATAATACAGGAAACGAACTTGATTGTATAATAGATGAAGGAAGATCAGTTAAACCTGTTGAAATAAAATCAGGCACCACTATTAATCAAAGTTTTTTTAAAGGCCTGCTGTACTACAACTCCCTAAGTAAGGGCAATGCTAAAAACAGCTTCCTGATTTATGGCGGAGCGGCGCAGACACACCGAAAAGAAGCCAATATTATCAGTTGGAAAAACACTATTGATCTTATTTAATTATCCTCAATCCGTGTCATGTCGGGAGAAGTGAGACGTCTGGCTGTGAGAAGGCAAGGCATCCCAACGCACAACCAGATCCCTCACTCCGTTCGGGATGACGCGAATTTAGATTTTTTCCAAAAATTATAATAAATAACATAGTTATTCGGATCATTTTGCAATTTTGACTTAATAGGTTGTATTTGTACATCTATATATTACACAAACTAATACACAAAACCTCCACACCTATCAACAAAAAAGCCCTGCAATAAAATCACAGGGCTTTCAATTGTTTTAATTAAGGAATTACTCCGCTTTCGCTTCTCCTTTATCCGTTGCTTCCGCTTTAACTTCAGCATTTGCAGTTTCAGTGGCTTTCTTTTTGCCGCCTCTTCTGCGTGTAGCTTTTGCTTTTCCGGGAGTTTTTTCTTTAGATGCTCCTAACAATAATTCGTTAAAGTCAACGAGCTCTATCATCGCTAATTCAGCGTTATCGCCTAA
>JAEUTS010000389.1 GCA_016787005.1 Bacteroidia bacterium | reverse complement strand
TACTCCGAAATAAATTTAATCCGCATCAATCGGATTTCTTCTTCAGAATAATCATCATCACCAAATTCTTCAAGCGCAGCTTCTATGGAGTCGGTTTGGGCCTCTTTAAAGTAATCGATTACATCTGCCTGACGATCTTCATCAATTTGTTCATTGATATAGTATCCGATATTCAGTTTGGTGCCTGAGGAAACAATACTGTACATTTCCTCGAGGAGCTGAGACATTTTTAAACCTTTTGCTTTAGCAATATCTTCAAGCGGTAACTTGCGGTCTACACTTTGAATAACATATACTTTTAACCCTGATTTATTTATAATTGATTTCACAATCAGGTCCTGCGGGCGCTCAATATCATTTTCGCTTACATACTTCGCAATCAGATCTACGAATGGCTTTCCGAATTTCTGGGCCTTGCCCGCTCCCACTGCGGTAATATGGCCCATTTCTTCAATGGTTATCGGATACTGTATAGCCATCTCTTCCAACGATATTTCCTGGAAGATCACATAAGGCGGCAGATTTTTTTGCCTGGCAATTTTTTTACACAGATCTTTTAACATATTGAACAAAACAGGGTCGGCACCGGCACCGGCCTTTTGAGCTCCCCCCACTGCAATGTCATCATCGTCGGCGTCATCGTTCTCATAATCATGGTCTCGTGTAACCATAACCGAATGCGGTTTTTTCAGAAAAGCCCTGCCTTCCTTAGTAATTTTCAGCAAACCGTAGTTGTCAATATCCTTTGCAAGGAATCCCAGGACAATGGTCTGTCGGATAACAGCACTCCAGTATTTTTCATCCTTATCATCATCTGCACCTGACCCAAATACTTCCAGCTCATTGTGCTTATATGTTTTGATGGCCGCATTAGTAACACCCATCAGAATATTAAGGATGTGTACGTCTTTGAATTTTTCTTTCACTTCCAACACGGTCTCAATAACCAACACCGCGTCATCCATCGCCTCTATCTTTGTTTTTGGATTTACACAATTGTCGCAGTTTTTGCAATTATCACCTTTATAGGTTTCACCAAAATAATGCAGCAAATATTTTCTTCTGCAGGCAGATGATTCAGCATAGGAAACCGTTTCCATTAACAACTGGCGGCCAATTTCCTGCTCCGCTACCGGCTTGCCTTTCATGAATTTCTCCAACTTTAATATATCATCGTAGCTGTAAAATACAACACACTTTCCTTCACCTCCATCGCGTCCGCCCCTGCCTGTTTCCTGGTAATAACCTTCCAGACTTTTAGGAATATCATGATGAATAACAAAACGAACATCTGGTTTATCAATGCCCATTCCAAAAGCTATTGTAGCAACTATCACATCAATATCCTCCATCAGGAACTTATCCTGCGTCTTCGCACGGGTAGAAGCATCCAAACCTGCATGATAAGGCAAAGCTTTTATACCATTTACCTTTAACACTTCCGCTATCTCTTCCACTTTTTTACGACTCAGGCAATAAATGATTCCGGATTTACCGGCATGCCCTTTAATATACTTTATGATTTCTTTCAACACATTTTGTTTCGCGCGTACCTCATAAAAAAGGTTGGGTCGGTTAAATGAGGATTTAAAAACTTTCGCGTTTTGCATGCCCAGGTTTTTCTGAATATCCTGCTGCACTTTGGGCGTGGCTGTGGCTGTAAGCGCAATGATCGGTACTTTGCCAATGCGTTCTATCATTGGGCGCAGTTTCCTGTACTCCGGCCTGAAATCATGGCCCCACTCCGAAATACAATGCGCTTCATCAATAGCAAAAAACGATATATTGATATCGGTTAAAAAATTGATATTCTCCTCTTTGTTCAATGATTCCGGGGCAACATAAAGCAATTTAGTTTTCCCTGAAGTTATATCCTCCTTCACCTTCATGATCTCCGCCTTGTTAAGCGAGGAGTTCATAAAATGCGCTATTCCATCTTCTGTACCGTAATTACGGATCGCATCAACCTGGTTTTTCATCAACGCTATAAGAGGAGAAACAATAATAGCGGTTCCTTCACTGATCAAAGCCGGCAGCTGGTAACACAGTGACTTACCTCCACCGGTAGGCATAATAACAAACGTGTCGTTTCCTGCCAATACATTGGCAATAATATCTTCCTGGTCTCCTTTAAATTTTTCGAATCCGAAGAACTTCTTTAAACATGTCTGCAAACTCGCAGTAGCTTCCATACCTTTACTTAACTTAATTGATTACCTCTAATTTTAATACTTTTGTATATTATACATAAATATAATAAATTCCATTAAGCTCCCGTCTGTTAAAATCAGTTATTTTTAATAAAATTAAGTCGAAAATAGGATGCCAAAATACGCAGTTGTAATACCTGCATACAACGAGCAAGGAGCCATTTCCGACGTTGTAAACGCTGTGAACACGACAGCCTCACTTAACGGGATAAAGCTTGATGTTATTGTTGTAAACGACTGTTCCATAGATTCAACTTCGACAATAATCGCGGAGCTAAGCTGCATTGCCCTGAATCTGCCTATTAACCTTGGTATTGGAGGGGCTGTTCAAACCGGGTTCAAATACGCCTTTGAGAACGGGTACGACTTTGCTTTCCAGATTGACGGGGACGGACAACACCCACCTGAGGAACTGCCAAAACTCATTCGGGCTTCGGAGGAAAACAATTGGGATGTAGTAATTGGTTCTCGCTTTATTGATAAAATTGGGTTTCAATCGACCCTATTGAGAAGGACGGGTATAAATTATTTTAAATTCCTGATTCGATCGCTTGTTGGTGTCAGGATCACCGACAGCACATCCGGTTTTCGGATGATCAACCGAAATGCACTATCTATTGTTAATGAATATTATCCCGATGAATATCCTGAACCGGAAGCCATTATTCTTTATGCGAAAAACAACCTAAATATTGGAGAAACACCTGTAAATATGCGGGAACGACAGGGTGGAGTATCGTCAATTGGCAAACGTGCGTCGATATACTATATGCTTAAAGTGAGTTTAGCAATTATTTTTACATTTATCAGAGTAAAACGTAAAAAATAGATCATGGGACGTATTCAGATCATTGCCATCATTTCAAGTTTATTATTCCTGTATTACATTGCCCGCTTAATATTAAAAGGTAAGCTGCGCGAAGAGTACGCGATCATGTGGATAATCTGCACGGCTGTACTGGTGTTGTTCTCATTCTGGAGAGATGGTCTCGAGATCATTTCAGATCTGATTGGTGTTTATGCGCCTCCGAATACGGTATTTATAGGCGCAATAATTGCAATTCTCATTTACCTTTTGCACCTGTCGCTGGTGGTATCGAAATTGCAGGAACAGAACAAAATACTGGCACAGGAAATTGCTATTCTTAAACAAAAAGCAACCAAAAAGGATGGATGACTTTGCGTCGGAACACGAAGTTGAAATTTTCGGACGATACTTACTGGGGTTATCGCCAAACCATACTGTTAAAAACCTTTATATTCGTGCAATTCAAGCAACAAGCCCGACAATTACAGCCGGTGACAAGAAATTATTAAGGTTTGTTTTAAAAAACAACTGGAGTATTGGCCTGGTGGATTCGGGACTGGCTTTTTTGAATCCGGGTTCCGAATTGCGCAGACGGTTATATACATTACTCGCTGTACTCGAATCTGATCCTGAATACGCTGATCATTTTTTAACCAAAAAACGCAATCCCATTTATTTAATAATAGTGGTGCTGAGCGGCGTTCGCGCAGTTATTAAAACGATATGCGGAAGTTTGCTCATAAAAATCATAGCCTGAAATTGGAAATACATGATCACATAGTTGTCGGATCGGGTTGTACAGGAGCAATGGCAGCTCAAACGCTCGTTGAAGCAGGTGTTAAAGTCGCGATGATAGATGTTGGCGTAGATGACAAAAAATACTCCTCCATTATACCGGAAAAGGATTTCATTTCTATACGAAGAACGGAGCCTGACCAGCATCGTTATTTTATAGGAGATGACGCGGAAGGTATTTCATGGGGAAAAATGAAAACCGGCGAACACCTTACACCTCCACGCAGACATTTGTTGAAATTGGTGGATAAATATTTACCTGTTAACTCTCAAACGTTTTTTCCAATGGAGAGCCTGTGTTATGGCGGACTTGGCAGCGGATGGGGATTGGGGTGCTGCGAATTTTCAAAATCAGAGCTGGAAACCATTGGCCTTAATCACGATAAGATGCCAGGCGCTTATGACCTTGTAAGTGAACGGATCGGAATAAGCGGAGTAAAAGACGATGCGTCTCCATACACTTTAGGTGAACTAACCAATTATCAACAAGCGCCCGATATGGACCGCAATCACCGGCTTATTTATAAAAAGTATTCAGCTGATAGAAAACGGTTTAACAAAGATGGATTTTATTTAGGTCGCCCTGCATTGGCATTGTTGACTCACGACCAGGGCGAACGAAAAAAATATGCTTACCGGGATATGGATTTTTATTCGGATAAAGAACAAAGCGCCTATCGTCCGTGGATAACAGTAAACCTGCTGAAAAAGAATAACAATTTCAGTTACTTCAGCGATCACCTGGTAACGGCTTTTTCCGAAAAGTCAGATTATATTGAAGTCCATTGTATGAATACCATCTCCAATACTTCTGTCATTTTTAAATGCAAAAAGCTGATTCTTGCAACAGGAGTTTTAGGCAGTGCCCGGATTGTTCTACGTTCATTTAATGCAGAAAACAAAAAACTCCCGCTACTGTGCAATCCCTATACCTATATTCCATGCATTCAACCGGCTATGCTTGGCAAGGAAGCTGAACAAAACAAAATGGGATTTGCCCAGCTTTCATTATTCCACGACGAACAACAAAATAATTTTGACGTAGCAATGGCATCAATCTATAGCTATCAGTCATTAATGCTTTTCAGAATTATTAAAGAAGCGCCTCTTAATTTTGTTGACGCGAGGATAATTATGCGATACCTTATGTCGGGCATCGTTATCATGGGCATCCATCATCCTGAACAAAGAAATAAATTAAAATTTCTTGAACTAATAAAAGACAATAACACGATCACCGGGGATAAATTACAGGCAACTTATATACTCGGAGAGGATGAAAAGGAAAAGATCAATATACGGGAAAGAAAATACACTAAAGCGATGCGCAAATTAGGTGCATATGCTATAAAACGAATTAATCCTGGAAATGGATCCAGTATACATTATGCCGGCACTCTGCCATTCAGTAAAAGTAATGACCCCTATACATTAAGTCCGGATGGTAAACTTAGCGGAACAAAAAATGTTTATGTGGCAGATGGATCCGGGTTTAATTATTTACCTGCTAAAGGATTAACCTTCACATTAATGGCTAATGCGCATTTAACAGCATTCAATGTCCTTAAAAAATGAGTGCCTGAAATGAACGCAAATAAAACAATCATTATAACAGGAGCAAACGGCTTTATTGGATCTGCTCTTACTGCTCACTTCAGCAATAAAGGATACCACGTGAGAGCATTGGTAAGAAATCCCCTGCAACAATCATCCTCAACTAAAAGCTATCACCCGTATGATCTGAATACCCCTATTGATGAAAAACAGTTTCAAGGTGCCAACTACATGATCCATTGCGCCTATATTAAGTATAATGTCGAAAACAAAAATGCGAATGAACTGAATATTAAAGGCACTAAGCAATTATTGAATGTAAGCCGCAAGTGCGGGTTAGTGAAAAATATATTTATATCAAGTATGTCGGCACAACCTGATGCACTGTCAAATTACGGCCGGCAAAAATACACGATTGAGCAACTATTTAACACTAAAAATGATGTTGTGGTCAGGCCCGGACTTGTTTTAGGAAACGGTGGACTGCTAAAAAGTATGACTGCTTTCATTAAAAAAAATAAAATTGTTCCGCTGATAGGGGGAGGAAACCAACCCCTGCAAACGTTGGATGTAAATGAATTGGCAATTGCCATTGAAAAAATTATTGAAAAGGATCTGCACGGAACTTTTACTGTTGCTGAAACAGAACCTGTAACCTATAAAGAATTTTACAAAGCACTATGTGCTGTAATTCGCATAAACGCGCTGTTCATTCCAATACCCTACTTCATCACTAATATTACACTCCACTTGCTGGAATCAATGAGACTGGCAAAAGAAATTTCAACTGAAAATTTATTAGGTTTAAAAAATCTGAAAATTCAAAATACAGAAAACGATATGAATAAGATCGGCATAAAGATATCAGGTTATAAAGATACTCTTGACCGGTTATTTGCTATCAAACAACGTTGAATCCATTCTACCTGTTTTGTTTTGACATAGCGAGATTGTTTTTTAAAAGCTGGTTTCCCGGCTCAATTGCAAGACCTTTCTCTCCGGCTTCAATGGCTTTATCCCATTCTTTTAATACATTATATGCCGCACAGATGTTATTGTATGCAGTAGCGTTGGGCCTTATACGGTTGGATTTATTTGCAGCCTCAATACATTTTAAAAAATTGCCATTGTTGTAATAAAACAAACTAAGGTTGATGTAGTTTTCTGCCGTTGGATTCTGCTTTGCCTGCAACAACGCCTCATCTTCTTTTGATTTACGGATTAAAGCATCATTTAAATTATTTTTTGCAAGTTCAAAATCGGGTTTTATACGCAAAGCTTCCTTTCCCGCTACAATTGCACTGTCATATTCCCCAATCAAATTATAGGCCGAACAAATATTATTATATGCTTCCGCAAAAACAGGCTTAAGCTTCAAAGCCTGTCTCGAAGCTTCAATACATTTTTCATACTGCTTCTGTTTATAATAGATCAAACTAAGCTCGAGATAATTCTCGGGAGATGGTTCGGCCTTTGCTTTCTGCTCAATAGCTGAACTGGTTTCCGACATCAATGATTCCAGTTTTATCAGTTC
>JAEUTS010000369.1 GCA_016787005.1 Bacteroidia bacterium | reverse complement strand
CTGCGTATCGCTAATGAACTTTACCTGAAACGCCTTATTGTAGGTGGTTTTGACGGGGTATATGAGTTTGCAAAGGATTTTCGTAATGAAGGAATGGATCGCACACACAATCCGGAATTTACGGTGTTAGAGATATACGTTGCTTACAAGGATTATAACTGGATGATGGAATTTACTGAAGAAATGATCGAAAAAGTCGCCCTCGATCTTTACGGGGATACTAAAGTGCAGGTGGGAGATAAGGTGATCGATTTCCAGCGTCCGTTCAGGCGTATTTCTATGTATGATGCAATTAAGGAATATACAGGTGTGGATATTAGTGGAATGGATGAAGATGCGTTAAGAAAGGTTTGCAAAGATCTGGGGATACATACGGAGGCGAAGATGGGTAAAGGAAAACTGGTGGATGAGATCTTTGGAGCGAAGTGTGAGCACAACTTTGTGCAGCCTGCTTTTATAATTGACTATCCTGTTGAAATGTCTCCATTGTGCAAACGCCATCGCAGCAAAGAGGGGTTGGTTGAACGATTTGAGTTGATGGTGAATGGGAAAGAATTAGCCAATGCATATTCTGAACTCAACGACCCGCTTGATCAGCGTGCACGTTTTGAGGATCAGTTAAGTTTGTCCCAAAAGGGCGACGACGAAGCGATGTTTATTGACCACGATTTTTTACGGGCATTGGAATATGGCATGCCGCCTACAGCCGGTATGGGTATTGGTATTGACAGATTAACAATGATCATGACCAGCTCACATTCAATACAGGATGTATTGTTGTTTCCTCAAATGAGGCCGGAAGCGCATGGTGGCGGGGAGACGGCTGAATTCGTGAGCGCCACTGAAAAAAATAAAAAGGGCGAACAAATGAAACCGGAGGTTATAAAGAAGCCCGAACTCGTATTAACTACGGAGGAAGTTAAAATTTTGGCTGAAGTAAAAACACAGGGCCAGGCAACGCTTGCCAGTCTGAGTGAAAAGTTGGGTGTTTCTAAAAATCAATTGCAGAAATTAATGAATGCAATGGAAGAAAAAAGGTTGGTTAAAAGAGAAGGGCCGGTTTATACTCTGCATCTATGAGTTTGCGGATGTTAATGTTCAACTACCACTTTACACACTTGTTCTATATTGGGCACATTCGTAACCTTAAAAAAATAAATACCATTACTTAGTTGTGAAAGCGAAATGTCAAATGAAGTGGATTGAATATTCTCGTCGCTATAAACTATATTGCCAAGCACATCCATTCCCACACATTTTTTTAATGCCATTCCACTTTTAACGGTAAAATTTCCGTTGGATGGGTTCGGGGAAACCTGCAACTGAAATTCCTTATCATATTTTTCAATCCCGATAACATCACTTACTACAATCGCTGTTGTTGCAATACAACCATTTGCGTCGTTAACAGAAAGTGTATAGGTTGAGCATCCTAAGTTGCTTGCCATAATTCCTGTTGAACCGGTCGACCAGGAGTATGTATATGCACCGGTACCGCCGCTTACATTTGTTGTAATACCTGAAGCATTCGTTTTGCAATTTGTCGCATTAATAACTGTTGTTGTAATATTAATTGGAGGTGGCTCAGTAATAGTTACACTTGCTGTCCCAACCGGCGAGCCATTATTTTTAACAGTAACCGTATATGTGCCTGCACATAAATTATACATTGGGGCTGAGGGCCCCGATTGACCATTACTCCAATAATATTCAAAAGGACCCAGGCTGCCCCCAGAAACATTTGCCGTTGCACTGCCATCACATACACCATTACAGGATACATTTGTTGGCCAAACTGTTACGGTCTGTCCTCTAACAACATCTATGTAAATCAGCATTGTTAAGGCTAAAAGAGTAATGGTTTTTTTCATTGGTTTTATTTGTTAAACATGTTATCGAATCAAACTCACATTACCTTTTAAACTTACACTACCGTTTGTCTTTACGCAAGTCCCCCTCAAATAATACATATATACCCCCACCTCAACAGAACTGCCCTTTAATGCTCCATCCCAGGGATGCATTTGATCATACGCTTCAAACACAAGATTGCCCCACCTATCAAAAACACCCCAGTAAATATTTGTTAAGCCATTGCCTTCAATGGCAAGCACATCATTTTTACCATCGTTGTTGGGCGAAAATACATTTGCAATAAACACATCTTCTCCGCACTCACAGGGGTCTTTTGCAGTTATTGTTGTACTTGCTGTTGCTGCACAACCTTGGGCATCGGTTATGGTAACGGTATAACTACCTGTTTTAAAATTTTCAAAGTTCATTTGCGGGCTTGTGCTTGTGGCATATGCTCCTCCACTCCAACTATAAGCATAAGGGCTTGCGGTACTATTAATTACCGCCATTGCTGTACCGTTTTTACCCGAGCAAAGCGTACTGTCGCTTAAGCTAAGTGCCGCACTTGGGCCGGTGGGTACATAATATACTGTTACACTATCTGTTTTACTGCAACCGCTGCTTATTAAAGTGGCCGATAAATAATAGGTTGTAGTTACTTTTGGTGTGGCCACGGGCTGTGCAATTGCGGTATCACTTAAACCTGTTGCAGGATACCAACTATAGGTTAAGCCGGGCCGATTAGGCCTGCCTAATGTAACTCCTAAACCATTACAAACATACATGGCTTTACCTGCACCTGCATCTAAATGTATGACCGACACGTCATCTATGTAATAATACGATTCTTTATACGAATGTGTTGAATTTTGCACAAACACAGTATCACTTGTAGCATTACCGTTAAAATTGCCTATTGTAATGTACTGCTCTCCGCCCTGAGCCTTAAACTGACCGCTAATCTCCATCCAGGCGCTTGTATCTGTTAAGGGGTTTGTGGAAGGATTAATTATTTGCGGAACGTATGGCAATGAATCATAACTTGTGCTGCTTACTGCAAGTGGCGAAAAATAGGCACCTATATTATTTACCGCATAACCGCCCCAATAATTAGCAAGGCTTACGTAAAATGTTACGCAGTAGGTTTCTCCTTTTTTAAGGGTACTGTCTAATTGCGTTTGTATGTATTCCCTGAATTCACTTGATGGCCAAAAATAATCGCTGAAGGGTGCCAAGCCAGCATAAGCATTACCAGAATGAGCATTCTGAAAACCAGAATTATTTAATGGAACCCGGTTGACTGATCCACTACACCCATTATAGTAATCAGGGGAAGATTGAGTTGGATTAATCCAATATTTCGAATAACTCAATAAACTTCCTGGAGGACAAATGTTCATCTGCTCGAAATCTGAGTTAGGAACAAGATTAATTTGTGATGCACAGATATCACCAAAAAAAAACGCAATTATAGGTAAATAATATTTAACGAGATTCTTCAATCGTGTATAATTTAAAATCATCTGCCATATGGCAGATGATTTTAAATTTACGAAATTAATCAACGTATTATACTCAACTTGCCGGTACTTAGAGGTATATCATTCACAATAATCTTGTAAATATACAAGCCTTCGCTAAGTAAAGCTGTTGAAATCTCTGATATATTGCTATTTGTAAGCATAGACGAAAGAGCTATTTTCCCTGTAAGATCATACACAGTTAAAACTCCTGTTTGCCCATCCTCCAAATGTATAGCTACGTTTAGTATATCGTTAGCAGGATTAGGATAAACCATTATGTTATTAATCATCGAAGTATCGGAAGGTGCAAGTTTTAAGCCAGATTTAGTAATCCTACCGCTTTCGCAAATATTATAAACCCTATTATCAAGAGGCGCAAGCAATACTCTTGCACAGTAAACTCCGTACCCACCTTCATAAGGGCATTGTGCGGCAATGGATTGAAGTTTTTTAATCTGAGCCTTGCTAAAACTATTCCCATTGCTGCGTCCCGAAAGTACAAGCTCATATACATCCTTCAAATTTTGTTCAACAATATTACCCGGCGCTACACTGTTTAAAATTGTCAATGAGTTATCATTATTATTTGCAAGTTCTTTAGCTGCCTTATGTAGTTCGCCCATAGTGGAGGCGGTCACACTGTCGGCAAACCATTTAAGTTCCGGCTCATCAACTTTGTAAATACTATCCTCCGCCTGCAATTTATTATATACGTTGTACTTGCTCATCCACCTCGCTGATGCATCGTACATCGGGAAATGAAATTCATCTTTCGCTATTTTCAGGTAAAGCTCCCGCTTAGGGTCGCTCATCTTATACCCCGAAACGATAGTTGATTCGAAAACTGGAATCTGGACTGCTCCAGAACCAGAAAAAACAGATCTAATATTAACCGGATCCGTACAAGGTGCTAATGTAGGATCGCATTGTGGAATAGTTTTGTAAACATACATTGGCGATTGCGAGCCATTAGAAGATAATGAAAACAAATGCGATTCAGGGAAGGTACCATGCCAGCTATTTTCGGTCGCTCGTTGGCCGCTAAGTTGTGCACCAATTACACCCCAGTTAAGAAAAATGCCGGAGTAATTATTTATCATGTTGTTTTTAGCTGTTTCTGTCCCCGTACAAACACTGCCAAAAAATAAACCTCGGCCAATATCCTGCACTGTATTATATGCAACAGTACTTACTGTAGTTTCAAGGCGAATGCCACTTTGGAACCAGTCATATAATGAGGAAGCTTGTACAAAATTACTCCATATGCCGATATTGTACCCGCCACCGCGCGAGCCTTCGGCTAATATACCATTTTGCATTACACTGCTGCCCAAAACGCTTAAGTTGGTAATAGCATTTGATTTTATTTCGAACCCATTAAGGTTTGTAATCCATATTCCATTTGATACACGCTTGATAATATTGTTGTCCATATAATAAATAGG
>JAEUTS010000318.1 GCA_016787005.1 Bacteroidia bacterium | reverse complement strand
CTCGGAGCGGCCACCACAATTGATGGGAGACATTTGATGACATTGAACTGGAAGTCACGTTTTGTAGTACTTATTAAAACACCATTCCTGTATTCGTCAGCACAAACACCCACAACAAACTGTCCGATCGTATTTGGGGTTCCTGTAAGAGAACCTGTTCTAGGATCAATAGATAACGGAATCCCTCCCAATGGATCGGTGGCACCATAAGGTGCTCTCCATGTAATAGCTGTATAAGGTGGGGTATTAGGCGGTTGTGGCATCGGAACAGAGGCTGTTGCGCCATTAAGCGGAGTACAAAGATTATAGACAATCGAATCACCGTCTTCATCTGTTGCAGAATGATCGAATAAGATGGGGTTGCCTACGCAAACAAATATAGGCGGCCAGTTTTTAAATACAGGGTTGCTGTTACAGGCAACTGCCTGGTCGGGTATGTGTGCGTAATAGGTGGCGCCTGTATTTCCGGGATTTGTAATATTGGAGATCGTGGGGTTACGGCAGCAACGCTGGTAGGCAAGTTGGTACCCTCCGGCTATCGGAGGTAAAACAATTGTACCTACATATTCACAAACCTCGACGCAGACATTTGAAGGTATTTTTACACAAACATCGGCCTGTGCTATGGTAGGATATAATACAGTTTTTCCGGGATACGGAATGGACAAAGTGGCTACCCTTACATTGCTGGAATTGAAAATTCCGATAGAAGCATTGGCATCAAAAGGAGGAACTCCTGTGTAGCAATCTCTATACACTCTAAGATGAATCTCATATTTATTTCCGCCAAGGCATTTGTAGTTTAATTCACCTCCAACAATATGTGTGGAGTATGCAATGACAGGAGCGAGGGCCAATGCTGTTATCAGCAAAAAAAAGGACCTGATTTTTTTACCCGTAAAAACTGAAGTTTTGGTCATGGTTTTTTGAAATTATTTTTTGAGCCGAACGAAAATACAATCTGATACCTAACATCAAAAACCACATTATGTTCAAAATTTATATTCATTTAGATCTTTCCTGTTAATTGCATAAATCTTAACATGTCTGCTTTCGTGAAATAGCTTCTTAATTTTTCAAAAAATAAAACATTTATGCTTTTTGGGTAAGAATAATACAGTATATAGCTTAAAAAAATGGAGCATAATTCGTGAGTTGCATTTCAAAATTTAGTTTCAAAAGGAAGATATATAAACAGGCAGCTATCGAAAAGTATTTAACAACAGGGCAGAGCTTGTTCACAATATCCTCTATTTTTGATGATAGGCTGTAAATTACATACTGACCTTTTGGAATGAAACCCGCAATTAACTATTTATTAATTACCGTATTATGCTTTGGTACATTAAAAGGGTTCTCACAGGAAGAGCTTGGTTTTGTAAATAGTAATTATGCCGGTGTTAATTCCCTGTTTATTAATCCATCATCTAATGTCGACTCCAAAATATTCATTGATGTTCATTTTATAGGCGCGGATGCATTTGTCCATAACAATTTAGCCTACTCACCAAAACCAGATTATTCACCTCTTACAGGAAATTTCCCTACTCTGTTAATTAATGAAAAGCAACAGAATAAGCGCGGATTTGCAAAGCTTGATTTAATAGGACCTTCGGTTGCGGTTTCGTGGGACAGGCACTCATTCGGGCTGTTTACGCGGTTCCGGACCTACATGGATGCCAGGATGACCAGGTCATTATTCACGCTTGCAATTAAAAAATTTGATTATAGTTCTTTCAACGGCAAAAATTTTAATGAGAAGGCAAGCGCAAATACCGTATCATGGTTTGAAACTGGCTTGTCATATGGATATATGTTTAAGTATTCAGGTGATGAAACAATAGACATTGGCATAAATATTAAACGGTTGATCGGCTACAATTCATCTTCGATCACTTTGAGTCAATTTGATTTTATTTACAACAAGAAGAAGGATCTTTTTGTTAATGAGGTGGATGGAGGTTACCGGTTTGTTGAGCCTGCATGGGGTGTTGGCAAAGGGTGGGGTGTTGACCTGGGAGTGAATTACCAGAAGAAACTGGAAGGTATAACTGATTACAGGCCGAATACCATAGCCGGGGGGTGTAAGCATATTGACTATAAATTTAAAATTGGTTTGTCGTTTCTGGATATCGGCGCTTTTAAGGTAAAAAAGAATGCGTTGTTGCAGGAGTTCAGTTACGACGCGCAGCCATTTAAATTTGATAGTTCCAGGACAAAAACATTCTCTGATGTGGATAAGTTGATCAAAACCACGTTGACTAATAATAATATTCAACAAACGACCGGAACAAGTTATTGGGCTTTACTTCCATTCGCGCTTAGCGCGCAGTTTGATTATAATTTCGAGAATAATTTTTATTTAAATTTTACCACTGTTAATAGTATTAAAATAACGTATCAGACAAAACGGATCGATGTAATAGCAATAACTCCCCGTTACGAGCGTAAGCGTTTTGAAATAGCCGTTCCTGTTTCATTGGTTGATTACAGGTACCCGCAGGTTGGATTGGCGTTCCGCTTTGGAAATTATTTTATTATTGGCAGCGACAGGATTGATTCGCTCTTTGGAAAGATACGGGATGTGTATGGTGCCGATCTCTATTTTCACATAAAGATGGCTTTTTTCAGAAAATGCAAAAGTGCCAAAAAAAGGTATAAGACAGGACCAAGGCCGAATTGCCCGGCGTATAGTTGAGTTGTGTGGTAGTCGGTTGGTAAGTGATCAGTAATCGGTATTCGGTAATCAGAGGAGGGTAATCAGAAGTGACTGACTAACATTGTAACTCAAAAACTCACTTTTCCAACACCTTTTTAATATCCGGTTTGAAGTAGTTACTGCTCTTCATGATCTTGCCATCCTCACGGAAGATGGGTTTGCCTTCTTCGTCAAGTTTCGACATATTGCTCCTGTGAATTTCGTCAAACACTTCCTCTATTTTATGGTGCAGGCCATGCCGTAAGATCGTTCCGAAAACAATATATAGCTGATCGCCGAGTGCATCGGCTACTTCCGTCAGATCTCCACTCTTGCAGGCTTCCAGGTATTCTTCGTTTTCTTCCTTTAACAGATTGAAGCGAAGCATGTATTCCTGCTCGCTCACATTTACCTCGGGAGTTTCGCGGTTTCCAATCTTGAATACTTCGTGAAATTCTTTCACCTTATGAACC
>JAEUTS010000312.1 GCA_016787005.1 Bacteroidia bacterium | reverse complement strand
GATCATCCAGTCGTATCATTATTTCTCCTTCTCGTTCTATTACTTTCTCTTTTCGCTAAGATCATTGATTTCAATGGCCTTTACGGCGCCGACAGTTATGAATATGTAAGATACAGTATAGCGTTGAAAGACTATCTTACGCACGGCATAGCTCCCGGAAAATTTATGTGGCCGGTTATTTATCCATTTGCAGGAGCATTGCTGTCAATCCTGCTTAGTCCTGTTCAATCATTGCAACTGGTATCAATTGTTGCATTTGCTGCGGCGCTGATCTACATATTTAAAATAATCAACCTCATTTTTCCGGAAGCAAAAACCAGTAACACAATTTATACTATTCTTTTTTGTCTGCTATCCCCCTATTTCCTGAGATTATCCTTTTGCGTTATGTCTGATATGCTTGCTATTGCGTTTTGTACAGCATCCCTCTATCATACTCTAAAGCATCGTTTCTCATATGAAAAAAAGGAATTTATTTACTCCGTTATACTGGCGATATTGGCTGTACTTACACACTATTCAAGTTTTATCATATTGACAATCCCTCTCATTGTTCTCACCGTGGATCACTATAAAAAAAGCACATTCACGGCCTTTACTATTTCCATTGCATTAATAAGTGTTGCATTAATTGTAATAATATTGGTTCAACCGGAGATCTTCCTGAATGCATTTTACCACCCTCTGCTCCAAAAATGGTCATTCACAAATTTTATCAATTCTGAATTCAACTTTGAGGATGGGCTCCATACCTACGAGTTTCCCAATATTATTTTTGTATTATTTCCTTTTGTTCACCCTGGATTTTGCTTTGCAGGACTTCTATTCTTACCAATGACAATAGAATCATTCCGTAAACAAAGGATCATGTTACTCATTGCTTTGTCCTTATTAATTTATCTTCTCTTTTTGGCAGGAACTCCAAATCAGAATATTCGTTTACTAACAATGGCATTTCCTTTGGTAATAATAATTTACTTCATGACATTTCATAGATTATTAATATCCGTTTTTAATTCAAAAGGAAAGAAAGCCCTCCTTGTTGGCAGCATTATCGTGCTTCAGACCACTCTATTCTTCTTCGCGTTTAAAGGGATCAGAACTATGAATAAAACGGAACGATCACTATGCGAAAAACTAATGCGTTACAACATGGCACATTACCCCATTTACACATTTGGAATGGATGGAGCCATTCGTACATACGGAATCAGGAATAAAACGATCAATCTATGGAGTACTAAAGTCACTACTCTTCCTCAGGGAGCATTCATCCTGATCAATGAACGGGAACTCAATCAACAATGGCAAGGAAAACTCCCTATGCTTAATTGGGAATATATCCGGCGAAATTACCAGCCATATCCAACAGGCATAAAAGAAGGAAACTGGATGCTATATGGGATCAATTAAAAAAAATATTGTCTTTTTGGTTCCGGGATTTCCCGATGATGAAAATGACATTAATTGCATTCCCATAATGCAAAATTACATCCTGTATTACAGCAGGCTAAATCCTGAGGTAAATGTTTCAGTCATCGCATTTCAATATCCTTTTAAAAAGAAAAAATACCTGTGGCATGCTATTCACATAGATGCAATTGGCGGCGCAAACAAAAAAGGTGTCTTTAGAATACGAACATGGTTGAGGGTAATTGCAACCTTTTCACTTCTTTACCTGAAGAACAGAGGCCAAACTGTAATCCATAGCTTTTGGCTTACAGAGTGCGCCTTTATTGGTCAA
>JAEUTS010000244.1 GCA_016787005.1 Bacteroidia bacterium | reverse complement strand
ATGCTTTGAACAAGGCAGGCGTTACCATATTTACACGTTTATCCGTGCATTGGGCGGAAAGTATGACGGCTACCAATAATTGATAAGGATCGGAATAGTGCAGTTCTGTTTCAGCAACAGGCTGGTTTTCCCGGAAGTATTTAAGTATTTTATCGAAACGATCTTTTTTATTCATGCCTCGCGCAGAACTCTGACAGGGTTTCAAACCCTGTCAGAGTTTTACCTGCCTGTGTTTAATACCCTGTTTACGGTATTGTATGACCCTATAAAAGTAATAACTTTGATCAATTGCAATCTGAATTTTGATGACCTTCCAACAAATAGCGGTTTACCTCATTTTTGCCGGAGCTGTTTTTTACCTTGCTTACCGGAGTTTTAACGTTTACAAAAAGAAGCAGTGCGCTAAAGGTTGTGCGGGCGGATGCAGCACTGTTGATCTCTCCAAAGTGGTTATAAAATAAAAAAACCCTCCGGGTTACCGAAGAGTTCTTTTATCGAAATTGCAGAAATTACTTTTTCGCAGGAGCCTTTGCAGCTTCAGCAGCAGCGATAGAATCCTGTTTTGCTTTTTCAGCAGCTTCAGCAGCCATTTTTTCCTGGTCAGCAGCGGCAGCAGCAGCTATTGAATCAGCAGCAGCTTTCTCAACAGCAGCAATTGAATCCTGTGTTGCTTTTTCTTTTGCAGCTTTTTCTTCAGCACTTGGCCCACATGCAACTATTGCAAGCATGCTTGCAAAGGCTACGATAGTAAGTGATTTTTTCATTTTCTTGTTTGTGTTTTTAGTTAAATTGCATGCGAAGTTATGTATATATCTGACTAAAGGACAAGCTCTTCGCTATTTAATTTTCAATACCCAATTGTTAATATCCTTTTAAAGCAAAAATCCCCCCGATTGCTCGGAGGGATTAAAATCCCTAAAAACCATGGCGTGATTTATAAGGGATTTTGTGATACCCGGATCGCTCCGGGATATACCTTAATTATGCATTATCGTCGCTTTTAGGCGCTTTTTCCGATTGTTGCATTTCAGATCGCAATGTCGAAAGTGCTTCAATATCACCAAGAGTTGTCTTTTCCATGCTGTCTTTTACCTTTTTAACAGCTTTCTTGGTATCCTTAGCAGCTCCTCCTTTACGTTCAGCACCGGCAGATGGTTTTTCCTCAACCATCTTCTCATCGTGCATTTTAGTGTGCGACAGGATGATCTTCTTGCTTTCTTTCACAAATTCAAGCACTTTAAAATCGAGCGTTTCTTCAACTTTTGCTATTGTTCCATCGGCCTTAACCAAATGACGGTTTGGAGCAAATCCTTCAACGCCATAAGGAAGAGAAACAATTGCTCCTTTATCAGAAGTGCTGATGATGGTTCCTTTGTGTACCGAATCAAGTGTAAATACAGTTTCAAATACTTCCCATGGATTCTCTTCCAACTGCTTCACGCCTAAACTCAATTTGCGGTTCTCAGCATCAACTTCAAGAATAACAGCTTCTATCTTATCGCCTGTTTTCGCAAACTCACTTGGATGTTTTATTTTTTTCGACCAGGAGAGGTCAGATATGTGAATCAAACCATCAATTCCTTCTTCCAGTTCAACAAACAAACCGAAGTTAGTCGCATTGCGAACAGTAACTGTGCGCTTGGAACCTTTCGGATATTTGTCCAGGATATTTGTCCATGGATCAGGAGTAAGCTGCTTAATGCCAAGCGACATCTTGCGCTCTTCGCGGTTCAATGTTAAAATAACTCCTTCAACCTCATCGCCAACTTTCAAAAAGTCCTGGGCAGTACGCAAATGCTGCGACCACGACATTTCCGATACGTGTATCAATCCTTCAACACCCGGAGCGATCTCAATAAATGCACCATAATCGGCAATCACAACAACTTTACCTTTTACTTTATCGCCGACTTTTAAGTTAGCATCCAATGAATCCCAAGGATGTGAGGTAAGCTGCTTCAAACCAAGCGCGATACGCTTCTTGTCGTTATCGAAGTCAAGAATAACCACGTTGATCTTCTGATCAAGTTTAACAATTTCCTCAGGATGATTGATACGTCCCCAGGAAAGGTCAGTGATGTGAATAAGTCCATCAACACCGCCAAGGTCGATAAACACACCATACGATGTGATATTTTTAACAGTACCTTCAAGTACCTGTCCTTTCTCAAGTTTCGATATAATCTCCTTCTTTTGCAATTCAAGTTCCGCTTCAATAAGCGCTTTATGCGATACAACAACGTTGCGGAATTCCTGATTGATCTTAACAACCTTAAATTCCATTGTTTTATTCACATAAATATCGTAATCGCGGATCGGCTTAACATCAATCTGTGATCCGGGTAGGAATGCCTCAATACCAAATACATCAACAATCAAACCGCCCTTAGTGCGGCACTTAACGTATCCTTTTATGATCTCATCTTTGGCAAGCGCTTCATTCACACGATCCCACGACTGCATTGAGCGGGCAGTCTTATGCGATAATATCAATTGTCCGTTCTTATCTTCCTGGCTTTCTACAAAAACTTCTACTTTATCACCAACTTTCAGATCGGGATTGTACCTGAATTCAGTCAATGGAACAACTCCATCCGATTTGAACCCGATATTCACTACCACTTCTTTATTGTTTTTAGCAACCACAACTCCTTCAACAATCTGGCTTTCGCTTACAGCGCTTAATGTTTTGCCGTACATAGCATCAAGCTTTTCACGCTCTGCTTCAGAATAGTTATCCTGTTTCTTACCAATTGTATTCCAGTCAAAACTCTCCAACATATTTGTTGTTTCCTTTGCTGCTGTTTCTTTAATTTCTGACATTTTATCCTTTTTTTATTACTTGTATTTCGCGGGTCCAGGTTACCGTTGAAAGTGGGTTAGTATTTTGTTGTTTACCCCTTATACTACCTGTAAAATAAGGGGAGGCAAACGTACAGCTATTTTGCCAAATAGCCAAAATATTTAATGCACCGGGAGCTGACTTTTTGATAATAAATTACTTACAAAATCAACAGGATTTTGATTGGAAAATCAGGAGCTAAATTTGCATAGCACTAATAATCAATATATTATAATAAAAACAAAACGTTAATCACATGCAAATATCTAATAAACAGCATGTTATGTAATAGATAAAACACTTATATTAGTGCAATAATTTTAACCGAAATCAAGCATGAATCAGTTCAAACTTGTCGTTCTATTGTCGATACTATACTCAACGTTTACAGCACCTGTATCCTCGTTGGCCCAGGAGAATAATCTACTTAACTGGTCCAATGGCAAATTGGCCTGGACAGATTACCAGGGCAATTCCGAAGAGAGTAATGAGAATGCTATTCTATCATACATAGACTTTACATTTAAAGCCGACATACAGGGGAATGGTAAAATGCTTGATGTGGAAGTAATTGCTTTTTTTAACCGGTCAGCATCGTACGTTGGCGAATCGATTAAAACTGCAGATTTGCTGCAACGCGAACAACTGCATTTTGATATTACAGAAAAATACGCCCGCCTTTTCCGTAAAGAATTACAAAGTCAGAAATGGGAGTCCAAAACTTTTCAAAAGGAATTTTCGCGTATATATAAACAGTTTTCGAATGACAATAAAGCAGAACAAAAGAACTGCGACCGCGAAACAAAAAAAGGCAAGGATGCGGCTAAAGTAAGTGAATGGATTACCAAAATCGAAAAGGATCTTAAAAAGCTTGACAAGTATAGTGCGCCGGCATTTACTACCAGGCTAAAAACATAAATAGATTTAGATTTAATCAATCAAAGAATCGCCATACAACTCCAAACTTCAAGGCGAAATCGGGTATGGGATAATGAGGAACGTAATAATAGGCTTGTTCCATGAGTACGCCATTTGCATTCTCATACTTCACAAAAAAACGGGCCCTGCTTATTTTCAGGTTTAAAAATATATCCACATAGGGATAGTTCCCGATCTTCTTTTGGCTTTGCAAATAAAATTGTCCGAGCGCGGGCGACCAGGCATTCGCAAAATAAGCCGAATTATAAAACACATCAAAGCCCAATTGAAACCGCAGTGCATTTTTAAATAAAGTATTTTCGTAATACAAGCTATGTTCAGTAACCCATTGCGGAAGTTTTATAACTGATGAATCAGGAATGTACTGATAAGTGATTTTATTTCTGAAAGCAAAATGCTTTACATGAAATGTTTTGTTCAGGTACCCCGAAAACCCTTGCACATCCTCTGTTTCCTGCCCTACATTGTATCCGTCAAAATATACGTAATTAGTATATTGGTGCGCTATGGCTCCAAGTTCCATATCATACTTGCCGATCTTATAAAACATTCGCGCATTTTTATAGGATACATTCTCAAAGCGGTTCGCCCACTTGTAATTATTTGAATAATTGTTCAGGTATATATTGTCCGGCTTTCTGCTAATCATACTTCCTGTAAAGCCGATATTCTGCATTGAATTAGCAAAATTATAATTCAGGCTAAGTGAAAAACTGTTATCACCCGAATTGAATCCATCCACTACATAAGCACCCTGCAAAGCGAAAGCAAACCGCTCACTAAAATTGTACACCTCCGCGTTAACAATACTGTTCTGAATTGTTTCCCCATAAAACTTTCTATTTCCAAGCCTGTATGCCAACGTACTAATAACTGTATCAATTCCGCAAAACTGCTCGATCTTAACAAACTGATGTTTCATTCCCAATTGAAAACCAATCTTTCTCGCGGATCCATCTTTTTTATTCTCAAGTAACCGCCAGGCCAGTTCATTTTCCATCCGGAAAATATAGGTAGAATCGAATGTCCGTATTGAATCGTTATAAATATTTGTGTAAAACCCGGATGTCGGATTCAAATCCGTATATGCAAACATTTCGTCATGTACCAATATAGAGTACGACAATACTGATGTTGGCTGCACCTGCACTTTTTGAGTGCTGTCTGCCAGCATTTTCTTCGGGCCCAAGTTCACATACTGTTTTAAATAAACGCTCCTACTACGGTATTTTCTGTCTGCAGCAGCCAAATTTATTGGAAGCAGACGCCTGTCCTGTACAGGCAGCTTCTCAAAAACAGAATCATTTGCTATCCCGCCATTTTCGGCATTCTTAAGGTTATTGTTAATAATGTTAGAGATAAGAAAGTACCGCTTATTTGAGGATCTGTAATTGCCTGAAACCGAAAAGTCAGTATGATTGGTGTTTTGCCTGGTATAAAAACCATCGGAACGTATCCGTTGAAAATTGGCCGTAAAGTTGAGGTTCTTATTTACATTTTGAGAATGAGTGAATTTAGAATACAACTCCTTTTTGGAACCGACCATAAAAAACAATTCAGTATATGGAGTGCGCGTATCATAGTACTCTATTTTATGCGGCTGATAGATGAAGTTTTGAAAATTATTCTGAGCAAAATTGAATCCCAAACTCTGCTGCAGAGATGGGAAACAAAGGTTTGTTGCGGCCAATCCGATATTACCAAGATTATACCTGTTCCGGTACTCATGAATTTCATTTAGTGAGCTATCCAAAATACTATACTGATTGGATAATTTGTCAATCTCTGCTTCGTAACGAAATTTTGTTTTGACAGGTTTTACTATAGAATCAGCAGGCGCAGATCCAAATGACAGCATGGATACTGAAAGAAATGATGAAAATATGATAATAGGTTTAGTATTCATTCACGCAGACTAACGCAAAAGTAGGCAGAAGATTGTTAAATGAAAAAGCCCCGGCTCAATAAAGAACCAGGGCTTTTTCGGAAAATCGGCAACGACATACTCTCCCGAGCTTTGGACTCAGTACCATCTGCGCTGATGGGCTTAACTTCTCTGTTCGGAATGGGAAGAGGTGGACACCATCGCTATAGTCACCTAAAACTGTACTCCATAGTAATTGTGAAGTGATCTTTGATCTACTTCGCAATTGCGGAGAAATTTTTAAAGCAATAAAGTAGATCAGAGATCACTTCATTACAAGACATATAAAGAAAGAAAATACACGGTAATTGCTTACAAAATAAATACCAATCTTAATAAGAAAGTAGACGGGTAATTAGTACTACTCGACTTTGACATTACTGTCTTTACATCTATAGCCTATCAACGTCATAATCTTTGACGACCCTTAAAAGAAGACTAATCTTGAGGCAAGTTTCGCACTTAGATGCTTTCAGCGCTTATCTTAACCGGACATAGCTACCCTGCGGTGCAGTTGGCACTACAACAGGTACACTAGCGGTCCGTCCGACTCGGTCCTCTCGTACTAGAGTCAGGCCCTCTCAATCTTCTAACGCCCACAACAGATAGGGACCGAACTGTCTCACGACGTTCTGAACCCAGCTCGCGTGCCACTTTAATCGGCGAACAGCCGAACCCTTGGGACCTTCTCCAGCCCCAGGATGTGACGAGCCGACATCGAGGTGCC
>JAEUTS010000237.1 GCA_016787005.1 Bacteroidia bacterium | reverse complement strand
AGTTTACTTCCGGTATCAATTTTAAGTCCGGCAATGTAACGTGCAATGTCATCGAGTTCACGATTGATCGTTCGCGCTTTTGGCTTTACCTCAACGCTATCTGTTGTTGCGGTTATTTTTTCAACAGTATCCTTTTTTATTGTGTCGGCAGATGTTTTATGTTTAGCCTGATCGGTTCCGCACGCGCAGAAAAATGAGACGACAGAAATGAAACAGAGTGAACCGAAAGAAATCTTTTCCATAAAATACTAAAACAAATATAGTGGTTTAATCATTTGCGAGGTTGAAGATCAGGGTGCGATCGCCCGTTTCCCAAAATAATAAAAGATAAGTCCGCTTAATACTGTTGCTATGGCAGCCAATGATACGAGAGGTTTATCGGCAATGCCAAAATAAATTAGCCATAGACTGATAACCATAAAAACAATTGGCGTGAAAGGATAAAAAGGTGTTTTAAAAGGGCGTGGAAGATCAGGTTGTTTGATGCGCAAAACGATTAATCCGGCAACGGTCATAAAAGTGAATAGATTCAGCGTAAAGCCGATAAATGTTATCACCTGGTCGAAGGTTGAAGTGAAAACAAACACCAGGGCAATGACTGATTGAACAAGTATTGCGTAAGCCGGTACTTCATATTTATTTTTTTGCGCCAGTTTTTTAAACAAAGGAAAATCCTCACCCATAACACTTATTATGCGCGGGCCTGCGAGTGTCATTGAACTGATGGTTGATATTAATTTTATAGCAATGATGAGTGCCATTATTTTTCCGCCCACTGTCCCGAAAATATATGTTGCCGCGACAAATCCAACTTCTTTTTTCCCTTCCATCTCCGCCAATGGAGTTGTATACAAAAAGACAAAATTCAGAAGAAAATATAAAAACGTAACAAACGCTGTTCCGCGCAATAATGCTTTGGGCAGATTTTCCTGCACGTTTTCCATTTCACCTGCTATGTATGCGGCGGCGTTCCATCCGGAATACGCAAATGTTACGAAGAAAAAAGAGATAGCGAATGAGGAACTTAATATTTCATGAAGTGCAGCGTGGTTAGGTGTAAAGTCGGCATCGCCGGTATGTCCGGTGAGTAGTCCGTTTATAACAATGATCAGAATTGTTACGATGCTTATTGCCGTAAAAATATTTTGAAAGCGGCTTCCGATCTTTACTTTTAGAAAGTGGATACAGCTGACAAGAATAATTATAACTGCGGCAAAGAGGCCGGAGCTGATATCAGTACCGCCCATCAGAACGGGTGACAGATCACCGCCCTTTTTCAAATAATCGGCAAATGCCATAGAAGCGGCCGCAACAGGCGCGGCGAATCCGACAGTTGCTGATACCCAGCCGGATAAAAATCCCAATGCCGGATGAAATATTTTTGAAAGGTAATTATATTCTCCACCCGATCGCGGCAACGCTGCCCCTAACTCACCATAGCACAACGCTCCCAATAAAGCCGCTGCACCGCCAATAAGCCAAAGCAACAGTAGAGCAAATCCTGACTTGATTCCCATAACCTGGTAGCCAAGGCTGGTAAATACACCCGTGCCTATCATGTTTGAGATAACAACAGCAGTAGCAGTATAGAAGCTGATGGATTTTTTTTCCATAATTATAAAAAAAAGAAGTTGGCAAAATGCAGTTGGCGGTTGGCAAGGTTAAGTTTTTTCCAACAATTTTTTTGCTCCGGATAGCAATCGGGACCAACTTTGCGGTATGTGTTTAAGCCTTTAGTCAAATGACTGAGACGCCCTTGAAGCCTGTTCAATAAGCTGTTGATATTCGACAGGAGTAAGATCGTTAAAGAAGTAGTTGATCGGATTCACTTTCTCATTGTTACGTATCACTTCATAATGTACATGCGGACCGGTTGAGCGTCCCGTACTTCCAACGAGGCCGATCAGTTCGCCGCGCTTCACTTTTTGTCCCACATGTGCTTTTATTTTACTCATATGTCCGTATAGTGTTTTGTATCCAAATCCATGATTAATAACCACATGATTTCCGTAGCCTTGCATAACATCATCAGCAATTTCAACTATCCCGTCACCTGTGGCATAAATTTCAGTACCTGTATTCGCTGTAAAATCAATGCCGGGATGAAACTCGCCCGTTTTATAGATAGGATCGGTGCGCCAGCCGAAACCAGCCGGAGGATGTTTTAAATTTTTATTAGAGATAGGTTGAATAGCAGGAATGCATGTCAAAAGTTTCTCTTTATTTTTAGCCATATTCACGATCTCGTCAAACGATTTGGATTGAATGTAAAGTTGTTTGGTGATGCGGTCGAGTTGTTTAGTAGTTTCAATAATAAGATCCGAATTCTCGTAGTTCATAAGTTCTCGGTAGCGGTCAACGCCTCCAAAACCGGCCTTGCGTACATTATCGGGAATAGGTTCCGCTTCAAAGACTGCCCTGTAAATATTGTCATCGCGCTCCTGCATTTCCTGTAAAATAGAAGATACCTGTCCCATGCGTTTATCAAGCAACTCATATTGGATGCGCAGATTTTCGATCTCGCGTTTTTGTATTTTTTCTTTTGGTGAGTCGAAATAGGTAAAGGCTACAAATATTGTAATAGCCGCAAATACACTGCCTGTGGCGAGATACGAAAGGAACTTATAGAAGCGCTGTTTAAACGTTACTTCTACTTTTTCGTAGGTAAGTGATTTGGTATTAAACTTATATTTTACTTTTGACATACTACAATGCTTATTATTTAAGCGACATCAAACACCCTGAACATATTATAAATCAGAATTCCTGAAAAATAATTTATCAAATAAGCTTCGTAGTACGAAGTATTCTGTTTTCAAGCCGAGCGAAATTACCGAAATAAAGCTACTTTTGCAAGGCTGGTGAAAAGCCTGATAATGTTAATATTTGTTAACAAGGAATTGAAAATTCGTATCTGAAATTATGAATTCAAAAGAAATCCGTCAAACATTTTTAGATTTTTTTAAATCGAAAGGACATGTAATTGTTCCATCAGCTCCGATGGTCATTAAAAATGACCCTACATTGATGTTCACCAATGCGGGTATGAATCAATTTAAGGATTTGTTTTTGGGTAATGCACCGATCAAACATCCACGTGTTGCCGATACACAAAAGTGTTTGCGTGTTTCAGGCAAGCATAACGATCTGGAAGAAGTGGGTGTGGATACATACCATCACACCATGTTCGAAATGTTGGGCAACTGGAGCTTTGGCGATTACTTTAAAAAGGAGGCCATAGAATGGGCCTGGGAATTATTAACTGAAGTTTATAAAATTGATAAGAGCCGTTTATATGTTACCGTTTTTGAAGGAAGTACCGAAGATAAACTATCCTTCGACCAGGAAGCATACGATCATTGGAAAAAATATATTGCAGAAGACCGCATTATAAAAGGAAATAAAAAGGATAATTTTTGGGAGATGGGTGATACGGGTCCATGTGGGCCATGTACTGAAATCCACTGCGACATACGTACTGATGAGGAGCGTAAAAAAATAGATGGAAAAACTCTTGTGAATAAGGGAGATCCACAAGTAATTGAAATATGGAATAACGTATTCATGCAATATAATCGTGATTGGATTTCTCCATCGGTTATGAATGAGATGATTGCATGGGAAAAAACATACAAAGGGTCTAATTTTGAAAAAGATCGTTCAAAAAAACATTCGGAATCAACTAAATTAAGTTATCTCCCTGCACACCATGTTGATACAGGAATGGGATTTGAACGCTTGTGTGTTGTAATTCAGGGAAAGCAAAGTAATTATGATACGGATGTATTTCAGCCCTTGATCCAGACTATTGCAAAAGCGAGCGGTAAAAAGTATGGTGAGAATGAAAAAATTAATATTGCCATGCGTGTTATCGCTGACCATGTACGTGCAATTTCTTTTTCTATTGCTGATGGACAGATTCCTTCCAATACAGGTGCAGGTTATGTGATACGCAGGATATTAAGAAGAGCAGTTCGTTACGGGTATCAAACACTTGAGTTTAAAGAACCATTCATTTGGAAATTATCTGACGTATTGGTTGAACAAATGGGAGACGCTTTTCCTGAATTGAAAAAGCAAAGGGAGTTAATTGAAAAGGTTATTCGTGAAGAGGAAACCTCATTCTTTAAAACTCTTTCGGATGGTTTAGATAAAATTGGAAATATAATTGCGTACTATATAAACAATGGAAATGATAGAGTGTTGCCCGGATTTAATGTGTTTGAGCTGTATGATACATTTGGATTTCCTATTGATTTGACACAGCTTATTGCTCGTGAAAATGGCTTTACTGTTGATATGGATGGATTTAATAAACACATGGAAGATCAAAAGAATCGTTCTCGAGGTGCAACTGGAGCAATTGGTGCTACTGGCGGCACTGGAAGTTGGTCTTCTAATATAAGTACAGAAAAAGAGGAAGAGATATCAAACGTAATTAGAACAACGTTCGTTGGTTATGATCAAATGGAATGCGAAGTAAAAATTCTTAAAACGCGAAAAGTGCAAGTAAAAGCCAAAGAACAATACCAACTCGTTTTGGATAAAACCCCTTTCTATGCCGAAAGCGGCGGCCAGGTGGGTGATACAGGATATTTAGATAATGGTACGGAAAAAATTTCTATCGTTGATACCAAAAAAGAAAATGGTGTAATTGTGCATTTTGCCGATAAGCTTCCTAAAGATCTTTCCAAACCTTTTAAAGCTATTGTAAATGAAACAAGACGAACTCTTACTGAAGATAACCACAGTGCAACCCACTTGCTTCATGCTGCCTTGCGGAAAGTATTAGGCTCACATGTAGAGCAAAAAGGTTCATTGGTAAATGATGAATACCTGCGTTT
>JAEUTS010000200.1 GCA_016787005.1 Bacteroidia bacterium | reverse complement strand
GAGACCGGCGATACTGTTGTAAGTGCTTTTGATGGTATGGTTCGAATCGCAAAACGAAATAAATCATACGGAAATGTGGTTATTATACGTCACGAGAATGGGTTGGAAACAATTTATGCTCATCTTTCAAAATTAAATGTTAAACCGAATCAATGTGTCAGGGCCGGCGAAGTAATCGGCCTTGGTGGTAATACAGGACATTCATACGGAAGTCACCTGCATTTTGAAGTTCGATACAAAGGCGAACCGTTGAATCCGAATGAACTATTCTCGTTCTCGGAATGTAAACTTGTTGCCGACACTATAGAGATTAACCTGAATAGCTTTCAATTTTACAATGATTATAAAGCAGGTAAATACAAACATTTGAAAAAAGGAAAAAAATACGCTAAAACAAAAGTGAAACTGAAGCCCGGCTACTATTCAGTTCGAAAAGGCGATACACTTTATTCGATTGCCCGTAAATATGGTACAACGGTTGATAAGCTTTGTAAACTAAATAAGATCAAACCGACTACTGTATTACGTTTAGGAACTAAAATAAAGTATGGTTAAGGATGATGGCTATTGGTTGTTAGTTATTAGTTGCCGGTTCTAAGGCACTAATCATTAGCATCCTCAAACAACTTACAACAAACAACAAACTTCCTTGTCAAAAATTTCAATTGATCTGCATGAATCCTTCAATAAAGGAACTAAAATTGATGAACTATTGAATAGTGCCATCCGGGAAGCTGTTGGGAACAAGATCGACCTGGTAGAAATAATACATGGTAAAGGAAGCGGCCAATTAAAAAAGCGGGTGCTTCGGTTTTTACAACAACCACACATTAAACAACTGTACAAAAGAGTTGAGAAGGATAGCAAAAATTTCGGAAGACTATTTGTCAGGTTTTAGACCAACTTTTTATAGCGGCGGGCTATTTTGCATTGTCACTGCTCTCTTTATATCTTGTGGACTACCCAAAAACCGACCTGATACAGGAAAGCATATTACCATTGAAAACGCCCCATTACACAATGACAGCATTGAAAAAATACGGGCTCTGCTCAACGCAAATGAAAAGGCTCAGCGGCTGGATTCCCTGTTTAAATACATGTTCCTTCACGGCGGGTTCAATGGAAATGTACTTGTAGCCCAGCAAGGGCAAGTGATATATAAAAAAAGCTGGGGCTATGCCAACTATGTAACAAAGGACTCCCTTAACCTGAATTCGGTTTTCCAGATGGGCTCATCCTCAAAACCTTTAACTGCCACAGCAATATTGATATTAAAGGAACAAGGCCTGATCCGTCTATCACAAACAATCGACGAGTTTTTTCCTGATTTCCCCTATAAAAAAATTACGGTACGAGATCTCCTCACGCACCGTTCGGGGCTGGCCAATTACATGTATTTCTGTGACAGCTTTTATTGTTACAAAAACATTCCCTTAACTAATGATGAATTATTGAAGCTAATGATAACGAATCATCCCCTGCCCTATTTTAAACCGAACAGACGATTCGAATATTCCAATACGAATTATGCCTTGCTTGTAAATATCATTGAAAAAGTATCGGGTGTAAGTTATTCCGACTTTATGAAACAGGAGATATTTAAACCTATAGGCATGAAGAATAGCCGCGTGAGCATTTCAGATACCATTGACCTGAGCCACAACAGAACAATTGGTTACGAAAGCAACTGGAAGAAGTATGATATAGATTATTTGGATGGTGTGCTTGGCGATAAAAATATCTTTACAACGATTGACGACCTGTTTTTATTTGACCAGGCCTTATATACAGAACAGCTCTTAAAGAAGGAAACACTTGATGAAGCATATTCCGGCACAAGCCACGAACACCCCGGGCTCCGTAACTATGGATATGGATGGAGATTAATAGACGAAAAGGATGGTACAAAAATAGTTTATCACAATGGTTGGTGGCACGGATACAATAATGTGTTTTACAGGCGACTGAAAGATAAAACTACAATCATCATTTTGAGTAATAAAATAAACCGCGGCATATATCACATTGAAGGTATCCTTAATATACTTGACGGATCTGGAATGACGGAGAATATTTTTGAAGAAGAAGGAAGTGCCGTTAATTAGTTTTTCTTATCTTATACTACTACACACATTACATAAGTTTTTATCACGAAGCAATTGTGTTTCTAAGGATATTTCCTTTACATCCCCTTGTCCTGTTTTTGTCTTTATATCCTTCTTTTAAACCCCATTGTCAATATTAAAACCTGAATAAAGGGGGCGGCCCCCTTGTCGCGCTTTTGCATCTTACCTACACTTGTACCGTTAAATAATTGATTGCAATAATTCTTGTAGTTTTTAATAGTATATATTTTAAACCGGGGTAATAATATAAAATGAAACGGATCAGAAACTATTTTCTTACAAACGTTACAGTTTTTTTCCTTTTAACCGTTACAACCTCTTATTCTCAAAATAGTACCAATTCCTGGTCCGCAAAATGGGAAAACCCGAGAGCATTCATTGAAAATAAAGGCCAATTCCACATTCACAACTCAACAGAACCCGTTTTATATGCTTATGATAATGGATCAACCATGATCTATTTTACTTCAAAAGGAGTTACATACAGTTTCTTAAAGCGTTGGAAAAAAGAAGAGGACGAAAAAGAACATTTCGAGAAAATTGAAGACTGGAAGAAAAAAGAAGAAGAGGAACGTCGGATGGAATATAAAACAGACGTTGTAAGTTTTGTATGGGAAAATGCTAATCCCAATACTGAAGTTATTTCACTGGAAGAAACAAGCGATTACCATAGTTATAACATTCCTCAAAAAGACGGTTCCGAAAAGAATATCAACTTCATTATAGGCTTTAAGAAAATAATTTACAAGGAACTGTATCCCCATATTGATGTGGAATATGTATTTCACCCTGTTGATGGAATTAAATATTCGCTGATACTGCACCCGGGAGCAGATGTTTCCCAGGTAAAAATGAACTATTCTGACAGAGTAAAAGTCCGCAGTAACGGAGAATTAAACATCCCTACATCCTTCGGAGATATCATTGAACACGCGCCGGCTACATTTTATTCTGACAATAATTCCGCAAAAATATCTTCCCGTTTTATCAGGTCAGGAAGGACGATCTCATTTGAATTGGGTCAATACGACGCGTCCAAAACTATTGTTGTTGATCCCTGGGTTCAAACTCCGACTCTTTCAAATTCAAATAGTGTTTGGGAGTGTGAAAGAGATGGAGCAGGCAATGTATATATTATTGGGGGCGATATGCCTTTGAAATTATTAAAGTATAATTCGGCTGGAGCAATCCAATGGACATATAATACAACATGGGATACAGCAAATTATTGGTTGGGAACATTTGCTGTTGACCTGCAGGGAAATTCATATGTGACATCGGGTACACAATCCAAACTTTCGAAAGTAAATACAAGCGGCTCAAATGTGTGGACCAACAACAGTATTGGCGGACAATCGTCAGAATTATGGAACATAACATTCAACTGCGATCAAACCCGGCTTATAATAGGTGGCACACAGGGAATACTCACTTTGCGAGGAGCCATATTTGATATTGATGTAACAAACGGAAATGTTGTAACCACAAAAATTGCGGGCTTTAATAAAGCGCTTCTTCTGGGTGCCAATGCTCCGAACGAGGTAAGGTCCATCTGTTCGGCACCCAACGGAAATTATTATTTCCTGATCCTTGACTCCATCGGTCGTATCGGACAAAATTTTACAGCCACAACCCCCTTCGGCTTTAAAACAAACAGCACATACGATCTGGCCTATTACAACCCTTCATACAGGTATGATAATGCAGGTATCATGGCAATTAAAGCAAATAAGAATTTTGTTTATACACAGAACGGATCGACCCTTTCAAAACGTTCGTTAGGTACAGGTGCTGTAATTACAACCATTTCAATTCCTGGCGGAATCAATAATGCAGGTTCTTTTGGAAATCCGGGACGGGTTCCTGGAAGCAGCGGAATTGATATTGACAGCTGCGGTAATGTTTATGTTGGATCAGGTAACGCTGTCATTAAATACGACGCTAACCTCGTTCAGATAAGTTCCGTAACACTTCCGTTTACTGTTTTCGATGTAGCTGTAAGTATCAATGGCGACGTAATTGTTGCAGGATCTACAACCCAAACTACAGGCACGCGAACGGGTTATATACAATCCATTGCATCCTTCGCCGCCTGCAATCCAATGAAACTCTTTTGTTGCATCGCATCTATTGACCCGATGGGCCCGTTTTGCAGCAGCAATGCAGCAGTAAACTTAACTGCCGTAACTCCCGGCGGAACCTGGAGCGGAACCGGCATTACAAATGCTGCTACAGGAACATTTAACCCGACAACAGCGGGTATAGGAACTCACACAATATATTACACATTAGCCTGCGGAAAAGATTCTACAACCATTACAGTTAAAGCTTGTGCATCATTATCCGTATGTAAAGAAACCAATGGTAATATTACTGTCAGCGGCGGGACATCTCCTTATACTTGGCAAAGTCAATCAACTACAACAGATTGTAGCAGCTGTCCTTTCCAGATGTGCATCCCTCCTGTTTGCAATGGAACAACGGTAACCGTCTGGACAACTTTTGGAAGCACGGCAACTACAACTCCTCCGGGTACATGGCCGATCAGGGCTGTTGATAATGCAGGAAACATATCTGTTGTTACAAGTCTTGGATCCTTACCTGCCTGCACAGCCTGTGCACCTCTTACTGCTTCAACCTCTGGGATTGTAAATGTAATTTGTTTTGGTCAATCAACAGGAAGTTTTTCAGCAACAACAACCGGCGGTACATCTCCTTACAACTATACACTGAAGAGAGGATCAAACACTGTGGCTACTTTTAGTAATGTTTCCGGATCACAAAACTTTACAACACTTCCGGCCGGAACCTATACACTTAACATAACCGATAACGGCGGATGTCCCGGCTCAACAACCATTATTATTACAGAGGGCCCTGCCATAGTACCGGTTACAACTTCAGGCAACGCAGCATGCGGAACTTCAAACGGAACTATTTCAGTTACTGCAAGTGGTGGAGCCGGCTCATTCACCTATAGCTGGAGCAGCGGCGCTTCAACTCAAACCGTTTCGGGATTAACCGCCGGTACATATACTGTTACAGTAATTGACGGAAACAATTGCACAACAACGGCAGTTGCTTCAGTAAGCAACAGTCCTTCTCCGACTATTAACAGCCTGAATGGCACTTCTCCTTTGTGTAACGGCAACACCAACGGATCGGCTGTTGTGTCAGTATCCGGTGGATCGGGTGCACTCACATATAGCTGGAGCAATAATGCATCAGGAGTTACTGCTATAACAGGTTTATCGGCCGGCACGTATATTGTAAGCGTGACTGATGCCACAGGGTGTACGGCTATCAGCTCCGTTACCATTACGAATCCGGGCGCACTGAATGCCACCACTTCATCAACGGCAGCTTCTTGCGGAACAAACAATGGCAGTGCAAGCGTAACAGTCACCGGAGGTACAGGATCATATTCCTATTCCTGGTCGCCATCGGGCGGAACAAGCCAGACTGCCTCAAACTTAGCAGCCGCTACCTATACTGTGACCATAACAGATTCAAATAACTGCTCGACCACATCCACTGCCGCTGTAACAAATCCGGGAGGGGGAACAGCCAGCGCATTTGTTCAATCAAACACAACCTGTTATGGAGGAAATAACGGAAGCGCCAATGCAAGCATGAGCGGTGGCACTCCTTCATATACATATAGCTGGAGCAACGGAAGTACGGCGGCTACAATTACAGGGTTAACCGCAGGCACATACACTGTAACAATTACTGATGCGAATGGCTGCAACAGCAACAGTACGGTAACTATTGCCGAGCCTTCAACTATAGCCATCATAATAACGCCAACCTCAGCTCCATGCGGAACAACAAATGGCAGCGCTATCGCAAATGCGGGTGGTGGTACGGGTTCCTTGTCCTATTCCTGGAGTACAGGTTCAACAAGCCCTTCAGCAAACAATCTATCTGCCGGAACTTACACATTAACCATTACAGACGCGAACGGATGTTCAGCAACAAAAACAACTGTGATAACTTCAACCGGAGGTCCAACCGCAAATGCCGGTAACAGTGTTACAATTATTTCAGGAAATAGCGTAACTCTTAATGGAAGCGGGACAACGGGCGCAACGTTCAGCTGGAGTCCAACCTCCTCTTTAACCTGTTCTAATTGTCCTACACCGGTAGCTTCACCAACCCTCACAACAACATATACACTTACGGTAACAGCAAACGGTTGTTCCGCAACAGACACTGTAACTGTATTTATTGAAATACCATGCGGAGATCTGTTTGTTCCGAAAGCCTTCTCGCCGAATAACGATGGACAAAATGAGGTATTATACGTATACGGTAAATGCATAAAAGACCTGGAGTTCGCGATTTATGACCGATGGGGAGAGAAAGTATTTTTTACAACAAACCCTGCTTCAGGATGGGATGGGACCTTCAGAGGTAATAAACTGGATGCTGCGGTTTTTGTTTATTATCTGAAAGCGAATGTAAACGGAGAAGAAGTAAGTAAACATGGAAAT
>JAEUTS010000155.1 GCA_016787005.1 Bacteroidia bacterium | reverse complement strand
AAGTCCCCATCTCCATCATAATCTCCCCAACTGCTACTGGTAGTACGGCCTAAGTTGACGATATCGCCTGTGGTTACTTTTGTAAAATATTGTTGAGGGAAATCAGGCGCTAAATACAATACTACCGCACTTAAATTGATCCATTCGTGTATTGTATGGCTTCCTGTATCAGCTATAGCTAAACCACTTTTGGTAGCAATTCGATATCGAATAGCCGTGTCTAAGGAATGAACCTCAGCTTTGTTGAATGAGAAGAACCCACTCGAATCTGTCACTACATAAGAGATACTATTCACAATACTTCCAGAAGAATCAATAAATATAATCGTGTCACCCACAGCTGGACCACTCCCACAAATAGTATCTCTCTTTAAAAATCCACCAACCGTAGGCCTGCAATCCTGCACAATAAATCGTTGATCAAGCGTATCTATTTGTCCCAAAGTATCGGTTACAATTAATCTAATATTATATGAACCGGGTATTGAATAATAAATTTTGGGATGAGCAACATTGGAAAATTGCCCATTTCCGAAACTCCAATTGTAGTTAAAAATTCCGGTTGAATCTTCCTCGTAGGTCCCTGTTGCAATAATGGTATCATTCGGGCAATCTAATGTGTCAGGGTCTAAAACAACATGACCAAGATTCGATTGTTTGCAGAAAAAACAATCTTTACTCTTTAAAACAAAAGCCCAATCAGGATAATTTTCATCAGTTGTTGGAACCGGAATTTTGGCTTTACCTAATAAGTTTGGAGCAATTGTTAACGTAGTTAAAGAATGTTGAATTATTCGTGTATAAAACCATTTTAATTCATACTTTTTTGTGAATGACAAACCACTTGTAAGTTTGATATTGCGCTCTGCAATTGTATAAGGACTAACTAAATTTTGATCATCATCACTCCCCGGCACGTCGGGGTTAGTCGCCTGACCAGCAGCAACTATAGATTTAATACATGGATCAATGTATCTATAATTCCACCAATTGCAACTCATATTGTGAACCCATCCGGCAAAATAACCATTTAGATTTGTCAAATAGTAATATTCATATGTTCTTTCCAAACCTTCGCCTGTAAAAAATGAAAAATCCTTGTATGATTGTTTGTGTAATTCATCTTTATCAGCATACAAAGCATCTCTCGCCTTACTCAAATCAACATTATTATCAAAAAACCACCTTAAGTGAGTAATATTACTTGCACGATATTCACTTTTTTCCCAGGCATTCCAATTTAAACCAACAGAATAACCTCCCATAAAAGCACTGGCCCAAATGGAATTGTGAAACTCAAGATCAAAACAATTGTCAACTAAATAATTCCCATCACCCATTTCGCCAATTATTGATGGCTTTTTGTATTTCCGTATAAATTGAAAGAGAGTTCTGTTCCTATCCAATTGTACTCGCCTATTCTTTGCATATGAATGAATACTCGTGACATTAATATTGGGTGAAAAATAGGTGTTGTCATCATTTACAGGTTCTCCAGAATAACTTGTGGAAACCAAATGTTTATTTACATCAATAGATTTAATATATTCCGCCATTTCCCAGTGCCAACTTGCTGTGGCTTGACGATAGCTCGAAGAGCTTTTATAATCATTCCGTATGGGAACTTCGCTGTTGCCTATAGCATATTCACGTCCAGTTTGGTCAATTTCATTCATAATTTGAAAAACTGCGATATTACTTGAGTAACCCCAACGAGAAAGCATATATTTTAACCGATTTCGGTAATATTTTTTGGCAATTGGATTTTGAAAAAAATCAATAGGTTGGTCTACTCCAGGAATTGTCGTATGATAAGGGTTGTTTTGCCATCCATTAGTAAAACAGAATGGGTCATTAATATCGTAGGTTTGAAAATTATCCAAACAAAAAATAAAATGCAAATTTTTATCGCGCGCCAAATCAAACATTTTATCTAATTCCCACATATGAGGCTGAGCTTCATCGTAATCACCTAATTTATTAAGCTCTGGCATAAATGAACTTGTATGAGTAAAAAATCTAAAAAAATTACCACCATTATTCGCTAAGTCCGATATGTATCCTCGCCATGCATTATAATGCTGCGGTTGGGCAGAATAATAGGCACAAGAGAATGAATTTACAAAGCCAATATTTTGACCAATTCCCCAAAATTGATTTCCGGTTTCGCTAAATTTCAATCGGTCGTAATTTCCCACTTTTAAGTAACCTTGGTTATTTGACGGCACACAATTAAAATTAAAACAACCTGTGGCTACTGAGGTATGATTTATAAATACGGAAATGGTGCCGAACCACACCCCGACATCATCAGGCGCAATTCGTAATCTCCAGGTGTAATCTTTATTAGGATCATTAATGGCATTATCCCAGGAAGTATTGGTGCTATTATGTTCAAATTCTTTGTAAAAAAAAGCATAGCCACTAATTTCACGGCGAGATGAATTTGCTCGATATGAAGTAAAAGATATATCTATTTGATCGGGGTCGTAAGGATTAATACCAGGCCCTCCTGCTAAATAATTATCAATTTGGGCTTGAATAGTTGCTGGCAACTTTATTCCCAATTCGTATTTTTCATATTTTCCAACACTCGCGCCAGTAGCAGAATATGGAGTTATCACTTTTAAATCTAGTAGTGAATTAGTAATGGCTGCCTGAAAATAACCACTGGCATTAAAGTTTCCGGCATGAAATCCATTTAACAAATGGACGCATTTTCCGGCAACTATATCTTGGAAAAGACTACCAGTTATATAAGTTGAATTGGGTTCTGTTGGACCAACAAAACACTCTTGTGTACATCCGCCTCCTGGAAATAAAATATCTGGAACCAGCAAATCAGGCATCCCTGATTGCGCCAAAACATTATTTGCAAGCAACACTGTAATTATTAATTTCCTTATCATGACATTATTTTACATATAATATTCCAGTAATACCGAATGAATACAATTGCAATTTTTGAATTGGTATATTATGTGTAATATTTCCTTCTATGGCGAAAGAATATTTTTTATTAAATTCAATTTGAGTCCCACATTTGAAAGTTAAACTAATATTCTGATTCATAAGTGCAGAATGATAAACAAGAGATCGTCCATACCCCCAGGAATAATCATAAGTTAGATGCCCCTTATTATGATCGCCATTAGGATAAATTAAAAAATCATATAAAACACCCGTACTTGCTGTAAACTTTAATCTGGATTTACCAAAATTGTATTTTATCAGCAATGGCAAACTCAAATAGCCAAATGTAAATTCATCTTTAACGGTATCAATTTCAGTTGACCAGGTTGGAAATTTTCCCACCTTTTCCTTAACAACATAAGGCTTACTATTAAAGCCCTTTTGCGAAAATATCAATCCTGTTTGCAGATGAAAATTTCTCCATTTTTTTCTTGATGCAATAATTCCAAACGATCCATTCCATCTATTGACGTCGACAGAGTCGCGAAATTTTTTGAATTCAAGACCATAGCTACCACCAAGGGTTCTGTAGCAATAATCTCCTGAAATAGAAATCCCAAAACTCCATTTTTTCTCGCTTGGCACAACTTCCCCTTGAGAATACATAATTGTATGTAAAATAGACATCAGAAGAGTTGAAATAAAAAATGTTTTATTTGACATTTCTAAATTATTTGTTTTCCGTAAACAGTTTAGCTTTAATAATCTCATTCTCCTTTTTAAGCTCAATGACATATAATGTAAGCTCTTCGATCTTTTCAAGCAATTTCATTTCAATTTCACCAACTGTAATACCCTTTGCTTCAAACTCCTTTGCTGAAGGAATATTGGGAAGATGTTTGTTTGCCTTAATATATTGTTCAACTTCACTGAGTGATCTTAGATTATAGTTTTTCTCAAAAACATAGTCTGGCGTAATGGGTTGTGCATCAATTAATACATCTCTCGCTCTTACATATCCATTACTATATACTACAAAATTTACTCTGGTAGCATCAGCAATGATCAATTCAGTTGCTTTAATTGCCCCCACAACTTCAAGTTTTTGAGACGGAATAGAAGTCCCAATCCCAACATTTCCTGTGCTTGTCGCCAAATAAGCGTTATTACTAACCGTGAAATCACCACTTGCGGTAAGCATTCCCGGCCCAATAATGGTTTGCTTTTGACTGTAATAATTTATTAGTAAATCTTTGTCGGATTCAATAATGCCATGAACTGAATTAAATAAAATATCAACATGACCATTGGCATTTCCAAACCTACCGGTGCCATTTACTTCAAGTTTTTGTAAAGGATTAGTGGTTCCTATGCCAACATTACCGGTAGTTCCAGTTCCACTTGCAGGCCCAACAAATAAAGTAGGCAAATCACTATTGAACCCAATCATCAATGAACTGGCAATATTATTTATCAAAGGCGTGCTAAAAGCTGGTCCGCTACCCATTACGATTGAATGTGTTGCGCCAAACGTTGTCCCAGTTAATACACCAAAAGAGAGAGAACCACTTCCATAGGCAAGCATACTGTTATATATATTTCCAGCTGGGGTGTTGGTTCTACCAATCTTCAATCCCCCAACATACGGATGAGGATTTCCGGAATAATTTCCCCAAGACCAGGAAATAATATTTTTATTCTGGTCGTACGTAAGCGAACTGTCGCCTAAATGGATGATTCCAGTAGATGAAAGAAAATGTGAAGCGGTTATATTATTGGCAGTAATTTGATTAACCGTTGTGTTGCTAGTAATGTTCAGCGTTTGGGCAATAATACTCCCACTTGTTTTAATATTTCCATTTACTTCAAGTTTTTCACCTGGATTAGTAACTCCAATTCCTACATTGCCGGAGGCGTTAGCAATGCGAATACGTTCAATATTGTTTGTTTTAAAAATGAGCGGGAAGTCGTTAGTTGTACCTAAGAAATTTTTTTGTTTTGCTTTATTTCCTTTAAGCATCCAACTTTTATTCCCATCATTATCGCAGTCATCTTGGGCAAAAGCGGTTTTCAAAGCAAAAAGTAATATTATACCTGTTAAGCATGTTGCTTTTATAAAATAATTTCTGTTTGTAAATATTTTCATGGCTGCAATGTTTTAGTTGTAAATTTGAAAATGATACTGAGATAATTTATTTTTTAGTTTAGGTTGGAATACATCTTGTAATAGCAAATTAGACTAAATAATAGATAAAGTCAAATAATTGATCAAATTTATTTCAAACCTGGAATGACTTTATTTTTTCATTAAGAATGCAGCTTCTCCGCCGCAGCAGTAACAGAGTCTGCGATATTAAAAATACTATTAAGTTTAGTGATCGACAGCAGCTCGTGAACTTTCTTCGACAAGCCCGCTATAGCCACATCTCCGCCTGTTTTGCGTGATTTAGTAAGTATATTGATCAATATGTTCAGTCCGCTGCTGTTCATGTATTTAAGGTCGATCAGGTTAAGAATGAATTTATTATCCTTTTTTTCAATGCATTTATCAATCTCATAAAGAAACTGTAAGGCTTGCCCTTTGTCGATCAGCTCGCCTTTAAGGACAAATAAATTGATATCATCTATTTTATCATGAGTGTATTCAAAGTTCATACAGTTTGTGTTTTTAGTGTTTTGTTAGCTGAAGCTTTATTAGTCATGTGTTCACAAGCGCCACTTTTGTATAAGTTGCTGCATTTGCCATAAAATGTAAGCGCATGGTGCGTGATATTGAATTTTAAAATATCGCCTGTCATTTTTTGGATCTGTTGAATCCGTGGATCGCAAAATTCAAATACTTTTTCACAATCTTCACAGATCAGGTGATCGTGCTGTTTGTATTCGAACGACTTTTCAAATTGTGCTATGTTTTTACCAAACTGATGTTTAGTAACTAAATTACAGGCAAGGAGTATTTCAATTGTATTATACAGGGTGGCACGACTCACCCTGTACTTTTTATTTTTCATTTGTATGTACAGTGATTCTATGTCGAAATGTCCTTCATGAGAATAGATCTCATTCAGGATCGCGAATCGCTCGGGTGTTTTGCGATGGCTATTCCTTTCGAGGAATTCAGTAAATATTTTTTTAACAGTTTCTTTGGCTTCCTGGCGGATCATTTTTCAGCTTTATAAAGCTGTTTAAAGGTAAAAAAAATATCGTTCTCGACAAGCCCGAACTGACCACATGTTATGATCATTCCGGGCTTATTGAAGTCAGTTTGGGTAAAGTTGTGAATACTACTGGTTAGAATCAATCCTGTATACATTGAGGATCCCCGGCACTTTTTTAAGATTTTCGGTGAGCTGGGTAAGGTGATCGGTGTCGTGAACAAATACCATTATGGTGCCTTCAAAGGTTCCGTCATTGCTGTCAAAGCTGATCGATCGCATATTTACGTTCATATCGTTCGATATGATCTTTGTAATATTGTTTACGATGCCAACTTCATCAAAGCCGATCAGTTTCACACCTGCAAGGAATGAGATCATTTCCTGGTTGGTCCATTTTGCTTTAACAATGCGGTAAGCGTAATTCGACATTAATTGAATGGCATTCGGGCAATTGGTGCGGTGTATCTTTATGCCTTCTCCAACCGTAATGAAACCAAATACGTCATCGCCGGGGATCGGGTTACAGCAGCTTGAAAGTTTATAATCAATTTTTTGCAGGTTTTCACCCAGAACAAGCATGTCGCTTTTACCCCGGGCAATAGTAACAAGTTCTTCGAGCGAGGATTTTTCAGGACGGGGCTGTCCTTTTCCTGAATATTTGGAACGGTTCTCAGCGTATTCTTTTAATAAACGAAAATCCACAGAGCCTTTGGCCGTGCGGAAATATAATTCGAGGCTGCTTGGTAGTTTGTAAAAATTTGCGAGTTCATTCGCGACCTGGTTATTGAGTTCAATCTTGATATGATCTAATTTGCGCTGAAGTATTTCCTTACCCATTTCGGCCACTTTACGTTTCTCTTCTTTAAGCGCGTTTTTTATTTTTGATTTGGCGCGGGCTGTAACAACATAATTCAACCAGTCTTCCTTGGGTGTTTGTTTGCCTGATGTGATCACTTCAACCTGGTCGCCGCTTTTTAATTTGTAACTCAGCGGAACTAATTTGTGATTCACTTTGGCGCCAATGCATTGTTCGCCCACCTTGGTATGAATATCAAAGGCGAAATCAAGCGCTGTTGAGTTAATGGGAAGCGTTTTCATTTCTCCCTTCGGGGTAAATGCAAATATTTCTTCAGCAAAAAGATTTAATTTAAAGTCGTCAATAAAATCCATCGCGTTCTCTTCAGGGCTTTCAAGCAATTCGCGGATTTTTTTGATCCAGTCGTCCAATTGGTTTTCGGCCAGCGAGCCTTTGTATTTCCAATGCGCGGCGTAACCTTTTTCGGCGATCTCATCCATGCGCTCACTACGGATCTGTACTTCAACCCATTTGCCATCAGGTCCCATAACAGTTGTATGCAGCGACTCGTAGCCATTTGCCTTTGGCATCGAAATCCAGTCACGAAGGCGGTCGGGGCTGGGGTGATAAAAATCGGTTATGATTGAATAGATTTTCCAGCAGTCTGTTTTTTCATTGTCAATATCAGAGTCGGTAATGATACGTATGGCAAACAGGTCGTATATCTCTTCGAACGGAACGCCTTTGTTTTTCATTTTACTCCATACAGAGTGAACAGATTTTGGCCGTCCGAAAACTTTGGCATTAAAGCCTTGTTCGTCAAGGATCTCTTTAATGGGTTCAATGAATTTCTGTATGTATTTTTTCCGTTCAGGTTCAGTGTCTTTTAATTTTTGAGTGATGGATTCAAATACCTCCGGTTCGGTATATCTTAAGCCGAGATCTTCCAGTTCGGTTTTAATGGCATTTAATCCGAGGCGATGTGCAAGGGGAGCATAAAGGTATAGGGTTTCAGAAGCTATCTTTTGCTGCTTCTCGCGTTTCATCGATTCCAAAGTGCGCATATTGTGAAGTCGATCGGCCAGTTTAATGAGTATCACCCTCACATCATCCGATAGGGTGAGCAGCATTTTACGGAAATTCTCGGCCTGGAGGGATGAAGTTTGATCGAACACACCTGAAATTTTGGTGAGTCCATCAATAATCCTGGCGACCTTTTCGCCAAACATGCCGCTGATCTCTTCAAGAGTTATATCGGTATCTTCAACAACATCATGAAGCAGTGCGCAAATGATTGAAGTAGTTCCCAATCCGATTTCTTCAGCGCAAATATGCGCGACAGCAATTGGATGGTATATATATGGCTCGCCTGATTTCCTGCGCATTTCTTTATGCGCTTCAACGGCCAATTCAAATGCCTTACGAATCTGGATTTTGTCGCCTTTCTCCATTCGCCTCCTGGAGGCTTTTAAGAGGTCGCGATACCGCTTCAGAATTTCCTTTTTCTCCTGCTCTAAGTCAATATTTAAGGCCTGTTCCATACAATACAAATTTAATAAAAAACGAGGGTATTCGGAAACCCTCGTTGAAATGGATATTAAAATACCGATGTTTAAGTAGCAGGTAGCACAGTCGCTTTACATTCTCCAAACCCGATGCGAACACCATTTTTAACTGAATATCCTTTAATCAGTACTGTATCACCATCATTAATGAATTTGCGTTCGCTGCCATCCGGAAGCCTGATAGGTTTGGTGCCACGCCAGGTGATTTCCATCATTGATCCGAATGAGCCTTCTTCAGGACCACTGATAGTGCCTGAGGCCATCAGATCACCTATGTTAATGTTGCAGCCATTTACCGTATGATGTGCCAGTTGCTGTTCCATTACCCAATACATGTATTTGTAATTAGAGGTGCATATTTTATGAGGCTGCTGGCCTGCAGGCTGAATGAAGACTTCAAGTGTAATGTCAATATTTTTTTTGCCTGAATATTCGAGGTAGGGCAGTACTTTGGGCTCCTGTTTATAGCCTTCTGTGCGGAAAGGTTCCAGGGCATCGAGCGTAACCACCCAGGGTGAAATAGTTGAAGCGAAATTTTTGGAAAGAAATGGTCCGAGTGGAACATACTCCCATGATTGAATATCCCGTGCGCTCCAATCATTAAGTAATACCATTCCGAAAATGTGGTCATCAGCTTTGTCTGTTGACACAGTTTCGCCAAGCCGGGTTGGTTTACCAATGATGAAAGCTGTTTCAAGTTCAAAGTCGAGAAGTTTACTTGGCCCGAATACGGGGTTCTCCGCATCGGCCGGTTTTGTCTGGCCTTTAGGACGATGAAAATTGGTGCCCGAAACAATAATAGATGAGGCACGCCCATGATATCCAACGGGTATGTGCTTCCAGTTAGGCAATAACGCATTGGCCGGGTCGCGAAACATTTTTCCCATATTTGTAGCATGATCAATGCTGGAATAAAAATCGGTATAGTCGCCTATTTTTACCGGCAAAAGTAGTTCTACCTCATTCATCGGAAGAAGAACCTTTTTACGTGCTTCAACATTGTCTCTTAATTCTTCCCTGTCAGCATTCAGTAAATTAAAAATCCGATTGCGCACGGCCCGCCAAACGGGCTGCCCGAGCGAAATAAAATCGTTGAGGCTATCTTTCGAAAAAACTTTTGTGTCGAATTTTAACTGGTTAAAATAGCCGAGCTTGGCCACTGCGGCAAGGTTGAGTACCTGGTCTCCAATTGCCACGCAAACGCAGGGTTTGTTTCCGGCAGTTTTAAAAATGCCATAAGGCAGATTTTGTATCGGGAAATCACAATTTTTATCAACAGGGATCCATGATTTCAATCTCGGGTCAATTGGCTTTATCATATTGCATCAATTTTTTCAAAGTTACAATTTGTATACGGAAAGTAGTTGAGTTTTCTTTCGAAAACGAAACGTACTTACCGTTAATGCCTGCGTTGGCGGTTTTCATTTTCGAAAACCTGAGTAGGTTAGGTATAACGCGTATCTATATAATTTTTAGTGCATTTAAAGCCATTTTGCTCTTTACATTATTTGCAAATAGTAAATACATGATCAGCATGATCAAGCCGAAGTCAGTAAGTCCCATCATAAAAATGATAAGTACATGAAATGCAACACCAATCCATAGTGTAAGAGGCTTAAGTTTTTTTATCCATACCGTAACAGGGAATACGATTTGAAAGGCTAAGGTAAAGTAGGTAACAGGTATTGTAAGCCAATCCGCATTAGCGATATTTTTCCGGATCCAGTTTGTACTATATTCATCAATATTCAATACATAATACAGCGCAGAACCATCCATCCAATGATAACCATACAGCTTATAAACTGCTGAAACAAAGTAAAGCAGGCAAACCTGCATTTTAGCGGCAAAAAATGCAAAATTGGTAATTGTTATATCGAATGATCTTATTCTGTGGTTTGGCTGTTGTCCGGCAGCTTCATTCATGAATATCATATAGAATAATGTGATCACTAACAGGTTGGTTCCCCCATTTTGCATGAGGCCGGCATTGTAATAAAGGTTTACGCTGATAAAATAAAGTAACACACCCATCAGGCGTTTCAGGTAACCAAATAAAGCCAAAGCGGCACATATAAACTGACCAATAACAAAATACCAATAGTAATTATTTACTTCAGGCCGCGACAACAGATTAAGCAGTTTAATTGCGAGGTTATCCTGCGGGTAATAATGAATCATGTTTGCCTCGCTGCTCCATATTTGCCGGGCAATTGGCAGGCTGATCATGTTGTTCAGGATAATATACAGGTAAACAGCTTTCTTAAAAAGAAGAATAGTAAAAGGCTGATTCACTTTGTCCGTGAATAATGTTTCAACGCGGTTTACATATTTAGTTATTGCTGTCTTCAAAATCGATAGTTGGAAATACAATTACTTGATATTCTTTTTCGGCTGCTTTGTTTTTAATAGGAGGAAATGTAGAAGCAACATACATGAACTCAATGCTTTTAATTTTCCTGTCCTTAAAACTTGTTATAGCCTGTGCGGAAAAATACTTAACCGCCATTTTATATTGCGGGGTTTTAATAATTCGTTTGCTGCGTTCAGCATGTATTGAGTCAGGTTTTATACGATCCTTTTTTATCCCGTAATCAATATTAGAATCAAGATACTTTAACTCGCGATGAATACTTTCATAGATATTGAACAGTTTGCCGTAGTTCCAAAATCGATTAGCCTGATGCTTTTTCAGTATTGACTTTCCGGGATTTATCCAAGGAGAATAGTTGTTATTGCCGAACCTGCATCTGTAATATAAATTCCGGTCGCCCTTCGGCGGATCGGGCGCAAACATTTGCCAGTTCTGATTGAAGACAGGAAACACATACCTTTTTGAAATACTCAGCAAGTGTGTATTGTTGAAATACTGTGGAAAGCAAAAAATTAAAATAAGGGTAAAGTGAATTGCGACTGCAGCGATTCCCGTTAGAAAAAGATAGCGTTTCAAGAATATGGTGTAATTACAAATGAATGTAATTCTCCCCTCCTAAAATTGGAGAGGTTGCGAAAGGTTATGCGAACAAAGGATATTTTTTCATCTTTAAATTCACTTTTTTTCTAACCTGGCTTATAACAGTTTCGTTGTCCATATTCATTAGTACTTCATCGATAAGGTCAACAATTGCAGGAATGTCTTTTTCTTTTAATCCACGCGTAGTAATGGCAGGTGTTCCCACGCGTATGCCCGAAGTTACAAACGGTGATTTGTCGTCAAAAGGCACCATGTTTTTATTTACTGTAATATCAGCTTTTACAAGGGTTGTTTCAGCCTGTTTACCTGTGAGATTTTTTGAGCGCAGGTCAATCAGCATACAATGATTGTCAGTTCCTCCTGATATTACACCATAGCCTTTATCAACAAAGCACTGTGCCATTACCTTTGCATTTTTAATAACCTGTAATGTGTATTTCATGAAGCTGTCTTCCAATGCTTCTCCGTAAGCCACCGCCTTGGCGGCAATTACGTGTTCAAGCGGCCCGCCTTGTGTACCGGGGAAAACAGCGGCATCCAATAATGCCGACATTGTTTTGATTTCTCCTTTGGGTGTGGTTAGCCCCCAAGGGTTTGGAAAATCTTTTCCCATCATGATCATTCCGCCTCTTGGTCCGCGTAACGTTTTATGAGTTGTTGTTGTTACGATGTGGCAATGCGGCATTGGGTCATTCATCAGGCCGCGGGCTATAAGACCCGATGGATGCGATATATCCGCCATCAGCAACGCGCCCACCTTATCGGCAATAGCTCTGAATCGTTTGTAATCCCAGTCACGTGAATAAGAAGATGCGCCGCAAATAAGCAGTTTTGGTTTTTCCTGGATGGCTTTCGCTTCAACTTTATCGTAGTCAATGCGGCCGGTTTCTTTTTCAACACCGTAAAAAGTCGGCCTGTATAGTTTTCCGGAAAAATTTACAGGAGAACCATGTGTCAGGTGTCCGCCATGTGACAGGTCGAAGCCTAAAATGGTATCACCCGGTTTGAGTATGGCGAGCATAACTGCGGCATTAGCCTGTGCACCCGAGTGTGGTTGCACATTGGCCCATTCGGCATTAAATAGCTGTTTGGCGCGGTCAATGGCGAGTTGTTCAACTTTATCTACTACTTCGCAGCCTCCGTAATAACGTTTGCCCGGAAGTCCTTCTGCGTATTTGTTTGTCAGGCAGGAGCCCATAGCTTTCATAACCTGGTCGCTTACATAGTTCTCGGAAGCGATTAACTCAATCCCGTAGGTCTGGCGGTGCAATTCTTCCTTAATATATTCAAAAATAAGTGTATCCTTCTTCATATGAATGATGTATTTGACTCGCCAAAAGTAGATAATCTTTAAGAATTTTCGAGGAGAAATGTTAAAAGAAAAAGCCCCTGAATTTCGGGGGCTTTAATATTGAGTTTAATTTCTTTTTCTTGATCCATAGGCTTTTTTAACTCCCAATCCGATCCCTGCAGCAATGAGGAAACTGATACCTCCGTCAATAGGAACACAGGGAGGCGGCCAACAGGCCGGTGAGGTTGTTGCTCCACCCGGAGGTCCCGGGGGTTGTGCAAACAGTGTATTGGTTAAAGTTGGTGCTAATAATAAAACGAATAACGACAAAACAACTGATCCCTTTTTCATTTTCAATTTATTTATTCAATCAAAAATAGGTATTTTTTTTTAGTTACCTATAAATATGCGTTTTGTGAGAGTAGTTTCGTTAGTGGAAACTTTCACAAGGTAGATGCCATTTCCTACAGCAGGTACATTGATCTGCTCCAGTTTATGGCTTCCACTGAAACTTTGGGAGTGAATGTTCTTGCCTAACAGGTCAAATACCTCGATAGTCCCGGTTGTTACCTGGTTAAGGTCAAGCTTAACAAATGTGCCATTGCCATTGGTAATTACCGTGATGTCGTTATTGCCCGTAGTTGAGTTGCTAATTCCAAGCGGACTTGTTACATGTATTATTTGTGTAGTTGTATTTGCACTGCAATTGCCGTTTGAAGCTGTAAGTTTTACAGTATAATCGCCCGCAGCAGTATATGTATGGGTTGGATTTTGAACGTTATCGGTATTGGAGTCGCCGAAATCCCAGATATATGAAGTTGCGCCGGTAGAGCTATTGGTGAAAGTAACAGGTGTTCCTGCTGCAACAGTTGTATTGCTTGCTGCAAATGATGCAACTACCGGGTTTGAAATATGCAGCACAAAACGTGGAGCATTAGTGGTGTCCTTAATTGTAAATGTATAGGAGTTAGTGCTTAGCAAATCTGTTTTTATTCCGGTAAGTTTATCCTCAAGTACAATACAGCCGCCTATTTCACTCAGGTCGGGAGCTGTGATCTTATAAGTACCTGTTACACCAACTTTAGCCTTCACCGGAATACTATATCCTTTTGTAAGATCGGCCATTTTGTTTAAAACAAGATTTTTTCCATCCGTTGAAATAGAGGTAAGTGTCGGCGCATTCCATGCGAACGGATTCATTGCAAGCGCGTCTTCTTTTATGTCGTAAACATCTGCAGTAACCGGTGAGAATGCAACGATCATTGAACTGGTATAAGGTGTTGCTGTTGCACTTGATATAGTAAGCCGCATTTTTTTGTATACAGATGCCGCCAGTTTCAGGAAGTTTCCATCGGGTGTACCTGCCTTATGATTTTCGTTAATAGTCAGCGTTCCTGGTGTTGCCACATCAACATAAAAACCCTGTCCGTTAGCAATCGTACCGCTGGTACGGCCATTTGTACTGGTTCCCATACTTTCGTCCCAGGTATCAAAGCCTCCTGTATAGTAGTCGTAAACATAATAAAAGTCGTTATTCAAAGATCCGCTATTTGTAGCATAAAAACTGGTAAATGAAAGGGGAGCAGGATATGGATTTGCCAATAAATTATAACTTGCCGATACGGCTGGAGTCTTTGTGCCACTAACAATTGCTCCGGTATTGATTAATGTTACGGGAGTAGTAGTGGAGCCCGGGGAAGTATTGCCTATGTAGGCTAAAAAGCCTTTCCCATCAACAGTTCCGTTATCAGCTGAAATAGGATCTGTTGTATTAGCTGCGGCTGTATAGGTTTGAGATCCGGCATTAAAAGTGTAAATGGATACGAATGTATTACCTGGGTCGTCAGATCCGGTAAAGCCGCTTGTGTATATTGTTGCATCCCAATCGGCAATAGTTTTTGACTGAATCGGGCAGCCCAATGAACGCCATTCTGTAAATCCATCCATATAACGCTGATAAGTAACATTCCCCTGGAAAGTTCCGGCGCTTAGGTCTCCAACTTGCGCTGTTCCACCGCCTGTAAAGGTGTTGCCGTTTTTAGTCGAAGTAGAAACCAAAGTAAACACTTTATCATTTCCTGTTCCATCCGCATCAAAAGTGGCGCCATCAATCACATCAATTTTATTGATCAGATTTGCATTGGCAGCCATGTTTACGGTATGAACATTCGTGCTGGCTTTCATGTTGTAAAAGGATGTAGTGGTACTTCCTCCAACTGCCTGTGTTCCGGTACCCTTAAAATCAACAGTGTTATTGTTATGGGTAAAAGTAGCATTATTGGTAAAATCGCCTGAAAGGTTCATTAAAAAACCTGCGGCATCAAGTGTACCCGCTGAAATAGTAAGGTTTCCGCCTACATTGAGGGCGGCACCCAGTGTTTTTGTTCCACTGCCGGAGATGGTTAAATGGTGATACGTTGGCGTACCCGATACAGTTTGCGCTGTTCCGGCATAATCAACAGTACTGCTTGTAGTTTGCAAAGTAGTTGTTCCGAAACCTGTCGGGAATGCAGATGTGCCGGTTAATTTTAATGTGGCTCCATTATTCACCTGCAGTGTAGCGCTGCCATTGCCTGTAATTGCAAACCCTCCGTTATCAAAAGTGCCGGTTTCAACTGTAATGCCGCCTGAAACATTGGTAGTGTTTATTAATGCTCCAAGCGTAGCGCCGGCTGTATTGTTTGTTTTAATATCACCGTATAATGTAACAGCTGCGCTTGGCATCGGAATAGTTTGTGCAGAGGTGCCATTGAAGTTTACAGTGTTTCCGGTAACCGTATAGCTTGAAGACACGTTGCTGATGGTATATGTTCCCGAAATATCAATTGTTCCGGAGCCAAGCGTACGTGCGCCTGTATTGGACGACATAAGGTTTGTATAACTTCTTGCTGCAATGGTTTGCGAACCGCTTCCGTTGTAATCAACCAAAGCTGTTGTTTGCAGGGTTACAGTGCCAAAGCCCGTTGGGAAACCGGAACTGCCTGTTAGCTGAAAAGTGGTTCCGTCATTAACCTGGAATGTATTGGCGCCGGTGCCGGTCATTGCAAAGCCTCCGTTTCCTAAGGTGCCGGTTTGAATTGTAATATTACCGATAACATTTGAAGCTGTTACATCTGCACCGAGGTTAACGCCCGAAGTATTGTTTATTGTTATGTCGTTGTATAAACGGAATGATGAGCTTGTCAACGGGATTGTTTGTGTGGAGCTGCCATTGAAATTTATGGTGTTTCCTGCAACGGTATAATCTGCCAAATTATTTGTTAAAGAATATGTTCCTGTAATATTTATAGTTCCTGATGCCAATGTTCTTGCGCCACCATCTGATGAGGTCAGGTTACCATAAGTAATTGCCGCAATTGTCTGCGATCCGCTGCCTGCGTAATCAACAGTCGAAGTAGATTGAAAGGTGTTTGCTGAAAAACCTGTTGGAAGTGCTGATGATCCTGTAAGCTTAAAAGTAGCGCCGTTATTAACCTGGAAAGTGGCGCTGCCATTTCCTGCAATTGCAAAACCACCGTTATCAAACACTCCCGTTTCAACAGTTATATTGCTGGTAACATTTGTAGAAGTAACTGCTGCACCAAGCGATACCCCACTTGTGTGAGTGTTGTTAAATCTTAAATTGCGATAATTTAGATTTTGAGTAGGGAAAAAGCTAACGGTTTGAGAAAATGTACTGGTAAAGTTAATTGTTGGTGTAATATTAATTGCGGAAACAGACCCAACTGAAACTGTAACATTAACATTTGCACCCACTGATCCATCATCTGTTAAATTAATTACATAAGAAGATGTTCCCAAATTCAAAGTTTTATTGTTTCCTGAACCTGAAAAACTAAATCTTAGTGTATTTTGGACAGTAATATCATTTGCAAGATCCACAGTCCTTGTTTGACTCGCTAAGCCTGAATTAAAATTAATAGTTAGCCCATAAAAAACAAAATTACCGGTAATTGTACGGGTGGAGGTAGTCGTATTTATTGTGAAAACACCATTGTTGTTGACAAATACCCCACTGCCGGATAAACTAGCATTCCCGGAACATGTAAGATTCGCTGACGAAGAAGTGAATGTACCACCGGTGATAGATAAGCCACTCAATGTTGCAGAAGTTGTGTTCGAGAAATCCGCGCTTCCACTTGAAAGTGTAAATAGGCCAGACCCGTTAAAAGTAGGGCCAGCACAAGCAACAAAAATGCCACCGTTAACAGTAACAGCGGTAGTGGAAACAAGCGAAGTGGTACCTGAAAAATCCAGTGTTCCGGTTGTAATAGTTGCATTTCCACATGCAAATTGAGCATCACCTGACCAAGTCACGGTACCAGTATAACCATTTAGGGTTATGGTGCCTGCCCCGAGATCTATATCACTATTAACAACACAATTCACAGAACCGGCATCGAAAAGAGCATCATCAGATATATTTAGCCCATCTCCAGGGTAGCCTGATAAATCCCAGTTACCGTTAGTTTCCCAGTTATTATCAACTGAGCCTGTCCATGTATAGGTAAGGGACCAACTGCTTAAAGGAATCGTCAATAACAAAATGGCTAAAAGTTGGAAGTAAATCTTTTTCATGATAGATTGTTTTTTGTTTTATATTGAATAGTATAAGGTGTCAAATATATAAATAAAATAGTATGTATTGCTGGTTTATACGCCTGTTTTATGGTTAGGGTTACGTTTAATTTGTTTAAAATTCAATTCAACTGCAAGGTTGTGTAGTTTATGGATAAACAAGTTACATAATTTTATGTATTAATTATATGATTCACATGTTTATGTATGGCC
>JAEUTS010000095.1 GCA_016787005.1 Bacteroidia bacterium | reverse complement strand
ATCATCAGTAGAAGAACAGGCGCCATTATATACAGTAACTCTGTAAAGATTTGTAAAAACAGGTGTGATTATAGGGTTTGATATTAAGTGATTGCTCAGAAAACTTTGCGGCGACCATGAATAAGAGGTTCCCCCACTTGCGGATAATGGAGCACTGCTTCCTGCGCACATAGTTATATCAGGTCCTGCGTTTGCAACAGGTTTTGTATTGCGTGTTACAATAACCTGGTCTGTCGCGCTGCAAGTTCCGGAAGAAACAGTAACGGTATAGGTTGTTGTTGATCCGGGTGCAGCTTTTGGATTTGCAATATTCGGGTTACTGAGACCGGTAGACGGATTCCATACATATGTATTTCCCCCGGTTGCATTCAATTGTACACTGTCGCCCTGGCAAAAATTTACATCAGGTCCCGCGTTTGCGGTTAGGCTGCTTACAACGGTGACCAAAACGGTATCCCTGATATTACAAGTGGCTCCTCCGACAGTTACAACGTATTTTGTTGTTGTTGTCGGACTAGCGATCGGATTTGCAATATTCGGGTTGCTGAGGCCGGTGGTAGGGCTCCATGAATAAGAGGTACCTCCGCTTGCATTCATTTGAATGGCATTGCCGGAACAAATGATCACATCAGGCCCGGCGTAAGCCGATCCGGAAGAGTTTACAAATATTTTTTTTATTATCGTGTCATACGGACAGCTCACAATTAAACGAATGGTATAAGTGCCGGGAGAGGAATAAGTATATGAAGGATTTTGAACAACAGAAGTTGTTCCGTCGCCAAAATCCCATTGCCATTGTGATGGTTTCCAGTTTTGTTGCCAGACACAATTTCCGTTTGAGAGATCAGTGAAGTTAACATTGTTGCAGGTAGTGGTGCTGTAAGAAAAATCAGCCTTAGCACCATTAGCTGTAAACTTCGCTATTACTGCAAGGTCGCCGCCGCCGTTGGCTTTCGAATTCCAGGCTCCGGGTGTAGCCGGGAAATCGGGGAGTGTGCCGGTATGTGATGTGCCGGCAATGATAGGGTCATCTTTGTATATTCCTATTTTAACCTGGCGATACTCATAACCGCCGCCGCCGATAAAAGTGGAATACTGCAATGTATTTCCGGTTGCGCTCAGTTTAAAAACAACAAAGTCAATGTTACCATAATTAATAGTTTGATACGCACAAGAAGTTAAAGGAAAATTTAAAGACCTGCTTTCACCCAATATTATAGCTTCATCACAAGAATTAACTACAATTCCGCAGCCAACATCTGAATCACTACCACCGACATAAGTGGAATAAATCAATCCATTTCCTGCACTGTTTAGTTTGAACACAAAAGCGTCAAAAGTGCCCCCGTTGAAACTTGCATCGTATGCATTAACAGGAGGGAAATCTGTGCTGACAGTTTCACCTGTAACAAATGCTTCTCCAGCGGCATTTACAACTATTCCCTGGTTGTCAATACCATTACCTGCACCAAAAGTCGGACTGCCATCCATTCCGGTTCCGCCAACATAGGTTGAATAAATGAGTGCTGCGCCGGCCGGATTTAATTTTGTAACAAAAACATCACCGCCACCGCCATTAAAAGTAGCATCGTAGGCGTTAGCTGTTGGAAAGCCTCCGGCAGTTCCTCCTGTTACATAAGCATTGCCGGCATTGTCAATGTCAATATCGTAGGCACAGTCATTCCCGCCACCTCCGAGATAAGTCGCATAAATTTTTGTACCTGTAGGACCCAGTTTAACAACATACGCATCGGCGCCTCCATTGTATCCTACATCATAAGATCCGGCAACTGTTGTTAAACTTCCTGATGATATACAGCCTGTAACAAATGCTTCTCCTGCTGCATTCACAACTGCACTGGTGCCTGTTATCCCTGCGCCGCCGAGTGTAATGTTATATACATAAGCGCTACCGGTTGTATTCAGTTTGATCACATTACTGCTGAGGCCTGTCACTACTGCTTCCCCGCCAGGGCTCACGCCAATGCCGTACCCCTCTTGACCAACGGTCAGGTATGTTCCCCATTTCACAGCATTTCCATTTGCCCCGAGTTTCCAAACATATATTCCTCTTCCGGCCAAAGCTGCTGTAGGAGCGAGTACTCCGGGAGTTGTGTATAAGCCGCCATACCATCCTGTAACATATATATCCCCAATGCCATCAACGGCGACATCAAACAGATACCCTCCTCCGGATGCCGTATTGCAGGCCCAGGTAGACCATGCAAGAATTGTGGGATCAATAATTAATTCATGTTCTCTATCATAAGGCCCGGTTATTTCAAAACTATAAGTTTTGTGGTCGACAAGCTTGAAGCGTACTTTGACTTCTTTCTTTTCTCCGTTTATTAGCTGGTAAGAATAGGGGTTTTCTTCCAGCATAGTACCCCATGGGGTATATATTTCGAGTCTGCCATTTCTGTTGATCTTTAACTGTCTTACGCCATCGTATTTTATTTTAACCTGGGTTAAATCAGCACCGGGTTTGAGTATCAGATCATATTTCAGTTGGTTTATGTCCGTTTTATAATATCGGATATCAATATTATTATAAAGACCATTATACCTGATGCTACTGTATTGAGGTACGTTCAATATGTTTTCCGAAGGATCAGCGCTGTACACGTAATTTATTTTGCTGTCTGTTTTATCTGTACCGGCAATAGAGGTATTGGCATTCATCCCTATGAAATAGGCATTGTACACCATTATTGTTTCCGTCTCTTTTTCATTTTCGTGATCTTCCTTTCTGTAGCAAAAGCTGACACCATTTTTTAAAAAACAAACACTTGAAGAGTTTGTATATGTGCTATAGGTAATATTTCTATCCCATTGTCCCATGTTTTGCATGAATCGCGCCTGGATGTCGGAAATTTCAGAAGCAATGTTGTTTTGTAAAACACTATTATTCTTTAAAGTTGAAGGAACATTTAATTGGCCAACAGATAAAAAGTGTAAGCCAATTAAGAATAAAAGGCTGAATATTTGTCTGCTGTTTGTGTGATAGTGATTGAATGCAAAAACGCTCATTTCCCTGACTTTTTGTTAATTGCAAGTTAAGTTAGTTTATTCATAAAATCAAACAGTTGTTTTCAAAAGTTGTTTTATATATGAACATGTTTTGGTTTTAATATCGTAGCTTTCCTTGTATATTTGGGTAACAATATTTACACATGAAGACTCCATCAGATGAATTATTTCAATTGATAAGATCTCTTAATTCAAGAGAAAAACTTTATTTTAAAATACAATCAGGTAAAGCTATTAAAGGCCATATTTATGTTGATCTTTTTGACATAATAAACGGTCTGAAATCGGATATTTACGATGAAGAGAGAGTTAAAAGACATTTGAATGACAGGTCTGAGATCAAAAATATAAAGCATTCTAAAAGTCGCCTGTCTGAGGCTATAATTAATTCTCTTGAAAGGTATTATTCTGATGATAGAGGGGATGTTGAAATTCAGCGATTATTGCATCAGGCGGAAATTCTGGAGAAGAAAAGGCGTAATAATTCAGCCAGGAAAACATTATTAAAGGCGGAGAAGTTGGCACTTGACTACGAAAAGTACGAGCACTTGCTTATTATCTTGTCGAAAAAGGTGCGCCACTTTCGTATAAATAGTGAAGTAGAGCAGTTGAGAAAATTTATCAGGTCTGATGTTGCAAAAGAGCAGGTGTATATAGAAAGGCTGCAAAACCAGATCCAATACAGAAATATGTTAAATGAAATTAATTTGATCACTACTCAGTATAACTCGGTTGTGGGTAATAGAAAACTTGAGTCAAAGATCAAAAAGATCAGGCAACACCCGTTGCTTTCTTCACCTGCAAGAGCCTTAACATATAATTCATTAAGGAATTACTATTATATATTGTTCGATTGTACGCTGTTGACAGGACAATATGATGAAAAGGCGTATGGGGAGGCAATGCAATGGGTTAGACATGTTGAATCAAAGGGGCACCTGGATCCCAATTATGATGACAATTACCTGGTTGCATTGTCTCATCTCTTGCTTAATCAAAAGAACAGAGGTAGGGAGCATGAAATGGAAGAAACATTTGAGAGAGCAAAAGCCTTTTATTTATCATTGCCGCTTAAGCGCAAAAGTAATTTTCTGATGTCTTTTTTTATCAGTATAACTTCCAATTATATTTCGAGCCTGACCACAATTGGTAAGGCATGGAAGGCGGCAAGGTTATGGGAAGAAGTCAGTGGTTCTATTACATTCAGGGTTATTAGTAGTTCTTCACAGATTATTTTAGCGGGTAATTTAGTTTTCACTTATTTTCTTTTGGCCAGATATCACGAGGCTTTAAAATGGACCAATTTTATTTTAAATAATCCTTCGGATGGTATTAAGCAGGATATTCAAATTGAAATGAAAACGATAGCTCTGATAATTCATTATGAGCTTGAAAATCATGAGGTGTTAAAATATATTGCCAGATCAACGCGGGCTTATTTGAAAAAAGCAGGACGATTGGGAGCTTTTGAGAATATGCAAATAGATTTTTTTGAAAAAGAAGCACATTTGGCGAAGGGCAGGAAAGAAAAATTGGCATTATTTGTTAATCTGAGATCCGCGCTGATAAGAATTGCTAAAGCGCAGCCGGTTAAATATAAATTTGATTTTATCAAATGGCTGGATTCGAAAATTCAAAACCGGCCTTTTGCTCAACAACTAACAGCTGACAATTGATAACTACTCAGGGTGCCGTCACACTAATATTCGCGTTACACCCATTCTTATCCCTGATATTTATTAAATGGGTCCCCGGGCAGAGTTTATTTTTGTACCTGTTCACATATCCATCTGGCCATGAGTAGGTGTATGGACTTGTACCTCCTGTACCTGTTATCATTAGCCATTCTTTACAATCACAACCGATGCAACTTGCGGTGCCTTTGGTAAAGTGTCCGCTCAAAGCCGGAGGTGAAATTATCGCAACTGTGGAAGATACAGTACAGCCTTTGGAATCAGTAACTGTTAATGTATAGACGCCTTGAAGTAATCCGGTTACGGTTTGAGTCGTTTGGCTGTTATTCCAGTTGTAAATATAACCGGGGGTACCACCTCCGCTGGTAGCAGTTGCAGATGTAGTACCTCCGAAGCAGTTGATAGTGCCGGCGGAAATACCTGAAGTTATCGCAGTGGGTTGAGAGATATTAACAGTCGAAATGTTTGTGCAACCTTTGCTGTCACTAATAGTTACAGTATATCCACCCTGGACAAGTCCGGTTGCAGTTGCTGTTGTTTGTCCGGAAGGGTTCCAGTTATATGTGTATGCTGGCGATCCACCACTGCCAGTAGCTGTTGCGTTTGTATTTCCTCCGAAACAGTTAATCGTTCCAATCGAAATTCCTGAAGTTAAAGCAGAAGGTTGAGTGATGTTGACATTCGAAGTAGTTGTACAGCCCTTGTTATCAGTAACGGTTACAGTATAGCTGCCCTGTAAAAGTCCGTTGGCAGTAGCAGTTGTTTGTCCCAGCGTACTCCAATTATAGGTGTATGACGGCGTACCTCCGCCGACTGTAACTGTCGCGGTTGTGGTTCCGCCAAAACAGTCAATCGTTCCGGGTGCAATCGTTGCAGTGGAAGCTGCGGGTTGTGTGACGCTTGCGGTAGAAGTAGCTGTACATCCTTTATTATCCACGACAGTAACTGTGTAATTACCTTGAGTTAGGCCTGTTGCTATGGAAGTAGTTTGACCTGAAGTGCTCCATAGAAAGCTGTACGCTGGTGTTCCTCCACCACCGGATGCAGTTGCGGAAGTTACTCCTCCGAAACAGTTTATGGTTCCTGTTGAAATACTTGCAGTTGTTGCAGAGGGCTCTGATATGCTGGTGGTTGATGTGGCAGTACATCCCTTGTTGTCTGTAATAGTTACAATGTATGTGCCTTGCGAAAGCCCTGATACAGCTGTAGTAGTTTGACCAGAAGTGCTCCATAGATAAGTGTAAGCCGGAGTTCCACCCCCTCCTGTAACCGAAGCAGTGGTAGTTCCGCCATTGCAATTTATAGTTCCCGCTGTTATGGTTGCAGAAACTATGATCGGTTCTGTAATGCTCACTGTACTTATGCTTTTACATCCGGTTGCGTCAGTTATTGTTACAGCATAACTTCCGGCAGTTAATCCTGAAATAGTTGTTACACCTGAAGCACCATTGCTCCATGAGTAAGTGTATGCAGGTGATCCTCCCGCAATTGTAGCAGTGGCGCTTCCGTTGTTACCTCCATTGCAGTTGATATTCGCTAGAACTGAAGCACTTGTTGTGCCACCGCTGGTATTGTTTACGCTTCCATTTGTAACTATTGTACAGCCCTTGCTGTCAGTAACCGTAACCGAATAGTTGCTCGCCGACAATCCTGAAATAGTTAAAGCTGTACCTCCGATACTCCAGTTGTAAGTTAGTGTCCCAGTGCCGCCGTTTGCCGTAACGGTAGCACTGCCATTCGAACTTCCACATGAAGCATTGGTAGTAGTTATGTTTGCGGATATGACGGCAGGTTGTGTAATAGTTGAAGTAGAAGTAGCCGTACATCCTTTACTATCAGTAACAGTTACTGTATAGCTGCCCGGTATAAGTCCTGTTGCTGTCGCTGTTGTTTGTCCGGAAGGACTCCAGTTATAAGTGTATGCAGGAGTTCCTCCTCCTCCTGTAACTGTAGCCGTGGTGTTACCGCCAAAGCAATTAATAGTTCCGGTAGAAACAGATGAAGTCAGAGCAGCGGGTTGTGATATATTTATGGAAGATGTCTTTATGCACCCTTTATTGTCTGTTACAGTTACAGTATAGTTGCCTTGTAAAAGTCCTGAGGCGGTGGCTGCTGTTTGCCCGGGAACGCTCCAGTTATAAGTGTATACAGGAGTTCCGCCTCCTGCGGTAACTGTGGCTGTAGTAGTCCCTCCGGAACAATTGATCGTTCCGGAAGTAATGCCTGAAGTTAATGCGGAGGGTTGAGTGATGCTTGCTGTAGCCGTATTCGTACATCCTCTGTTATCTGTTACAGTTACAGTGTAGTTTCCTTGTGCAAGTCCGGTTGCGGTGGAAGCAGTTTGTACAGGAGCACTCCATAAATACGTATAGGGTGATGTGCCGCTTGTTGGATTAGCATTGATGCTTCCGTTGTTGCCTCCGTTACAGTTGATGTTCGAAGGCGTAGTGGAAACATTTACCGCAGGATCAACTATTACAGTGGCCGTTGTTGTGGCTGTGTTGCCGCCGGAGTCGGTTATCTTTACGGTATATGTAGTTGTTGAACCCGGACAAGGCGAAATATTTTGAGTTGTTGCATTTGTACTCCAGGAATAGGTATAAGGGCTTGAACCTCCCGAAGGAGTGGATGTTACAGTTGCGCATGCGCCCGGACAAATACGGGATGCATTTGCCAGGACAGTTGGTCCGCTGCAGGACTGAATAGTTACTTTAATGGTTTCTGTAGAAGAGCAGCCGCTGTTATTGGAAACAGTAACAGTATATGTAGTGGTTAAAGTTGGAGCAACAGTTACATTAGCAGAACTGCCCAGTCCATGTGACCAGTTGTATGTATATGGAGATGAAACGGGATTGCTAACGGTTACCTTTAATGGAATGTTAACTCCGCCGGGACTACATAAAGTTGTGTCAGTGGTTTTTGTTACCGGAATATTATTGATTTTTATTGTTGCTGTTGTGGGACAACCATTTACTGATACCATATTAACTGTGTAGGTCGTGCCGGCTAAAGGACTGGTAATGGTAACGCATCTGGTAGTCGGAGAACCGGAAAGCCCCGACTGTCCTGCTGGCCAGGAATAACTTTGATATCCCACAGGCGCGCAGATCTGTATACTCCCTGCTCCTGCACAAAATTCGGGGGAAGAAATGGTCATGGGAACACAGTAAGTATCAATATAGGAATAGGCCCAATGTCCTCCGGCCTGGGGATCTATATATTGTCCTGCAGTTAGACCGGTTCCGCCTCCCGCACAATCGCGCACTCTAAATGTAGCCCTTACGGTTTGGCCTACATATCCGCTCAGGTCAGTTAACACATCTGTCCATGGCGTGAAGCAAAACTGAAGTTGACTTGTAATATCTGTATTGCTGCCAACATAATTGAAAGGAGACACCCCGTCATTAGGAATGTGTGAATAATTTCCGCAAGGAATTATAGAGTTTCCGCTGTTGGGCAAAGTTAATTTTACATCAAACATGTTTTGAATTTCCTGTTGATGCCCTGCATTATCCATTACAGTAGCGTATTTATAACCAAAACCGGCATTTGCAGCACTTACAACGAAGTCAAATGACATCGATTCGCTCGCAGACTGGTTTGTACCTGTTTGCCCGGGTACGGCAAGAGTGTATCCGGCGCCTACATTATCTCCTAATCGAAATGAATAATTACCTCCACCCGGTGCTACAACCGGTATCATACCTCCAACAATCGGATCAACCCCTGTACCTGTTGTAACAGCAAACTTGGCGGAAGGTGCTGTGCCGACGGTTGGATATGTGTAGGTCCAAGTAGTTCCCGGAGCACTAACAAGGTGGTAGGCTCCTGACTGAAGTACCCACCCGGCTCCGACACCGTCTTCAAAAGACATTGGAGTTGTACAATATGGTTTGGTTGGTTCCGGAGGTTGAGAATAAATACAAAGGCGGCCAAAATCCATCAAGCCCATTGATTTTACAATTACGTAATATTGTTTTCCTATTACGGTATTCATGCTTCCCCAATTCGGTTGATCTTTCAGCCCTGTATTATTGTTGCAAAAAACAGAAGTCATTGCTCCGCTGCATGGACCTTCTAATACTTCTATGGAGGCGTTGGTTTCATCTTTACCCCACAGATACAATTCGGTTTTGGTGTCGATCGCCGTAAATGTACCAATCCACCATTCGTCAAAAGTAGCGCTTGGTGCACATGGTGTCGGAGGTGCGGGAGTGACTTTGTTTGTATTTGCATTCGCATAGTTTCCT
>JAEUTS010000070.1 GCA_016787005.1 Bacteroidia bacterium | reverse complement strand
CCCGGCGAATATCAACTGGTGATCCAGTGTTTAGGTTATAAAACCGAAGAGCAGACAGTAAAAATCTCAAATGAATGGGTGGAACTCAATATTATCCTTACTGCAACATCATACACTCTTGGAGAAGCAAGAGTAGGCTTGAAAGACGAAGACCCCGCCTATTCTATTATGCGCAAAGCCATTTCAATGGCTAAATTCTACAAATACCAGGTACAGGAATATTCGGCTAAGGCATATATAAAGGGGTTCTTTAAACTCAAGCACATTCCATTTCAATGGATCGTTAAAAAGTTTGATAAAGACAATGACCTTGATACAGGCAGAATATATTTAACTGAAAATGTAAGTGAAATAACTTTCAAACAACCTAATATATATAAAGAAAAGGTTCTATCAGTAAGTTCCAATCAAACTGAAAAAGTTCCCAGTCCGGAACGATACGTGAATGGTAGCTTTTACGAACCCAATATAGGGTCTGCCATTTCTCCTTTATCACCACGGGCATTTGCTTATTATAGCTTCAAACTGGCTGGCTCCTATTACGAAGGCGGCCACCAGATAAATAAAATAAAAGTTACTCCGCGGTCAAAGGGAGATGATGTATTTGAAGGACACATATATATACTTGATAACCTATGGTGTATTCATAGTATCAATCTTGCAGTAACTCATGAAGGAATCACATTTGTGATTACGCAATTGTACAACGAAGTACAGGATAAAGTATGGATGCCTTTAACCCAAAGCTATGTTGTTTATGGAAATTACCTCGGATTCAGGTTCGATGCCAAATACCAGGTAGTATCGAAGAACTATAAAATAAAACTAAATGAATCGCTTCATATTCCCGCAGAAATAATTGACGAAAAAACAGAAAAAGAAAAAATAAATGAAACGACTCATATAAAATCAAAAGACCAGAAAGAACTGGAAAGTCTTTTACAAAGTGAAAAGAAATTTACCCGGAAGGATATGCAAAAACTGATGAAAATGTATGAAAAAGAAAAAGAGAAGAAATCAGAGGCGCCCGAAATTGTATCTGACAGATCATTGGTGATTGACTCCTTGGCCTATAAAAGGGACAGTACGTATTGGGAAACCGAACGCGCTATTCCGCTTTCGGAAAGAGAAGTAAAAAGCTATAAACTAAAAGACAGCTTAATTGTAATTGAAAAAAAAGCAAAAAGTGATTCGATCCGGACAAATAAAAAAAGATTTTCATTAGGCCTTGATGAATTTAAAATCAGACTGGATTCAACAAGTTCAATAGCCTGGGTACTTCCATTTACATCTGTCAATTATAATTCCGTTGAGGAATTCAATTGTACATCCGGCTTGATTTACAGTAAGAAATTCAGAAACAAAAACGCGCTTACAATCTCTCCATTGACAAGGTATTCATCAGCAAGAAGTCTTTTTACGGGTAAGGCCACCATTGCCTATCAGTACGGAACTGACAAACAATCAGGAAATATACTTTTTGAAGCCGGAAGATATATCAGCCAGTTTAATTCAAACAATCCTATCAGTTACCTTGTAAATGGGGTTGCGACACTTTTTTTTGAACGCAACTTTATGAAATTATATGAAAAAGAATACTACAAATTTGAACTATCACAAAAACTAAATGATAAATTATTTCTTTCGGCAAATGGAGAATTAGCTAACCGAACTATGCTCACCAACTCAAAATCAGTAAGCCCTTTCATTGATTGGAAGGAATATTCATATTCATCCAACTCACCGGTAAATAATGAGCTGCTGAATACTGATTTCACGACCAATCAGGCATTTATTGCAGGTGTATCGCTGAAATATTATGTATGGAAAAAATACTATATTAATAATGGGGTTAAAAAAGTATCGCGCGCACCTGCGCCGGAGATCAAACTTAGTTACCAAAAAGGCTTTGATAAGATATTAAACAGCGATGTTGATTTCGACCTTTTGGAAATAGGCACAAATTACCGTTATAAAATGGCTGCAAGAGGAGCTATGAATACAGGGATAAATTTTGGCAGCTTTATCAGAAACAATAAAATGTACTTCATGGACTACAAACATTTTATGGGTAATTTAACTTTCATACAACAGAATATAGCCGCCTTTCATATGCTTGACTACTATAAATACTCAACAAAAAGCAATTTCGCAGAAGCGTTTGTACATCTCCAGCCTGCCAAATTAGTTATAACACAACTTCTTTTACCCCGCATGATCGGACTTAAAGAAGATCTGATAGTAAATTACCTCTATACTCCTGGCTCAAAAAATTATATGGAACTGGCTTACGGCATTGATCAGATCTTTCGGGGTCTCAGGCTGGAAGTAGTTTCGTCATTTACCGATTTCCACTATCAATCAATTGGATTCAGGATTGGATTTTCTTCGCGTATCAGCAGCAGGATTAATTAAGCATTCACGGAATTTTTGTCATCCTGAGTGGAGCATACCTACATTCGGGTAAGACAGATTTTGCGCTGACATACGCTATGCGTGTCATCCTGAGTGCAGCGAAGGATCTGGCATTTGCGCGATGGCCAGCCTCGCTCAAATGCCAGATCCCTGCCTACCGGCAGGAAGGCTTCTCCCGCAAAAAAGCGGGATCAGGATGACACAAATTCCGGTATTATTCCTTAATCTCCCAAACTTGCTCAAGGTCCCAGTTGGAGCGGATGGTGATTGTTCCGGGATAATAAATTACCTTTTCGGGTTGTTGGTGTTTGAAGTAGTCGCCGGTATCCCAACCTTCGTTCCCATTTGTATTCGCGATCAATCTAAACCTGTAATTTCCTGGTCGCAACAATTCAAAATTTAAAATGTCACTTTCTTTAATCGGATAACCCTCAGGAATTACACTTCCAATATTTCCTTTATCATCAATTAACCACAAAAGAAAATTATTAGGCGAAGTTAGTTTCAAATTCAGTTTCAAAGAACCATAATATTTCAGTTCAGTAGTTTTAAAACTTAGTTTTATGGTGTCATTTTTCAAACCAAATATATCCACTATACTATTTTTCATTATTTGAATGGTATAATTGGTATTTTCCTTCCAATGTGAACAAAGTGCTTCTGTAGCATTTAAACGACGAAAAATACATATAGGAACAAATCCCGAAGGTAATGCAGCGATGGATTTATTTTCAATCACAGGTAAAGAGTCTTCCAATATAGTTAGAGCCGATAGTAAAGAAGTCTGATCAATCCCATTACTCAAAGGATGATTAAAATGTATTTGAACTGCTCTGCCGACATCAAAAGATCCGGCCCCAATATTCGTTGTATAACCTAATCCAAAACCCTTTCCCCTACCTTTGTTTGCTTTCGGAGGTATGGCTATCTCCAATGTATCCAACACCTTCCTATCATCACTTACAATTAAACGAATTGAATCTCTTTCAAAACCTGGCAACCAAAGATTAAGTGTATCTTTTGTTTTGCTATACTCTTCAATTTTCCAATCTGCATTTTTGGGGATAAAATTTAAAGGTGTGAGCTGCATATCTACAACAGGCTTATTGAAAATAATTTGAATATGCCCAAATTCAATAGCCGCTGCTCGTTTAACAAATTGTTTTTTCGGAACCTCTTTGAATAAAAATAAATTAACACTCGTATTCTTATTCATAGAAATTAGTGTGTCTAAAAAAGCAATGCTTTCCTCCTGGGTGTCATACAAATAATTAGCATTGGCATCCTTCAACGCGAACACTTTATACTTACCTGAACGAATATTATTAACACGAAATGAGCCGTCCTCTTTGGTTTTAGCAAAGTAGTTGGGCAGTTTTTTAAGCGGGACTGAATCATCAAACGTGCTGTATAACATTACCAAAACTCCCTTTTCAGGGCCAAGTGTAAAAGCGTCTTTAACGGTTCCTGTTAATGCTAAAGAATCAATGAAAGGTCCCGTTGAAAACACGTACTGAAAATTATCAATAGCATTGCCTTCAGTAATATCAGCAATGGAACTTCCAAAATTAAAAGCATACGTGGTATTGGCGGCAAGTGTATCTTCAAGATCAACAACAAGCTCCTTGTTTTTCACTTTAACTTCAGGCTGATGCTTAAGCGGAGGAGAAATGATCAATTGATTACTCACATCCTTTAATTGGATGTACTCGTTGAACAGAATATGGATTTGTTTCGATCTGAAATTGAGCGCGGCACTATCAGGTGAGTACTTTAAAGCTTTTGGCGGAGTACGATCAACTGCACCGCCACCCGGGTTTACAATTTGAGCACAGGAAAAAAGAACAGATACGATAAATACGTACATGCACCTATATGCACACCTTGACAAGGTCAGTGTAAACAAGCACGCCGGAGCAGTCTGTAAAAATGAAAATAGTCGTCTCAAAATTCAAACACTTAAACAATTTGTTCTATTATCCCAATCACTTCCTGTAAAAAGGCTTTGTCGGTTTCATCAAAATCATTCAGCTTATCGCTATCTACATCCAAAATCATTACAACTTCACCACCTTTATTAAATACAGGTAACACAATTTCAGATCTGGAATCACCGCTGCACGCAATATGGCCCGGAAACTGATCTACATCCGGAACAATCAATATTTTCTTCTCTTTCCAGGCTGTTCCGCAAACACCTTTTCCTGACTTAATTCTAGTACAAGCCACCGGGCCCTGGAACGGACCCAAAACCAACTCATTCCCTTTTACAAAATAGACTCCCACCCATAGAAAACCTATACCCTGCTTTAAGGCCGCCATAATATTTGACAAGTTCGCAATAACATCAGTCTCCCCTTCTACAAGTGCTTTTATCTGAGGTATTAGCGATGAATACTTGTCCTTTTTATTTCCCCCAACTACGGTAATTGATTCGGCCATTGCTGTGCGTTAAAATATGCTACTACGCTCATTACATAGCTTCGTGCTACTCTGTAAAGTTAATGGTTTTAGTTATAACAGCAGACCTTCTATAATGTAGCATAAGCAAGTGTGGCCAGGCTTATTTTTGTATTTGGCACTTCCAATAAACACCGGGCACAAGCCTCAATTGTAGCACCTGTAGTTATCACATCGTCAACTAACAAAATGCTTTTCCCTTTTATCTGTTCAATCCTATCCACTTTAAAAATCGACTCCACATTTTTCCAACGCAGGTAACGTGATTTTCTTGTCTGTGTTTCTGAGGACGTCGTTCGCAACAACACATTGTTCAAAACCGGAATATCCGATACAGAAGAAATACCGGTCGCAAAGTATTCACTCTGGTTATATCCTCTTTTCTTCAGCTTAGCTTTATGAAGGGGAACAGGTATAATCACATCAATTCCATTCAACCAACCAGCTTCCTTAAGTTCATGTGCAAAATGCTTCCCGATCGTTATTCCTACATTCTTTTGTCCTTTATATTTGAACCTGTGGATCATCTCAGAGACCTTACCTCCCTTGGCAAACTGATAGTACGAAGCTGCCTTCAACACATTTACTCTGCCCCAAAGCAAGCGCGCCACAGGATTATCATGATTCAAATGATAATTTGTTTTAGGTAACTCAAATAAACATTTAGTGCAGAGGTCTTCTTCTCCTTTATAAAGTCCCTCCCCACACGCGGCACATAGTGCAGGGAAAACAAGTGAAATAAAATCGTGAATCATTATGAATTTACCTCGGTTTGTACTTTGATCGTGTAAGAAGTTTTTGGGCATCATTATCCTTCATCAATTCTTCGAGCGACACTTCAGGATGAGTATTCATATATGCCCGAACGATCTGCCAGCCAATCCAGATACCTACACGTGAGGGAGACTCCTTGTTAAATGCAGAAGTAAAAGGACCTTCACCTGTGTATTTAATTATCTCTCCCGGATTAGAGATATATAACACCTTCTTCTGTACAAAATAAGCCCACATATTGTATTCATTTTGTTCGCACCATTCGAGCTGTTTTTGGGTATAGCCCATTTTAATTGTATCACTTACCTCTGGCAACAATGCGTCAACTAGGTACAAGAGTTTTCCGTTGTAAATGATCTCATTCAAAAGGTCCTTTCCATTACCATTTTTCGGAAACTCAGTTGTCATCCATCCCCGCACAAAATCCGATACCATGTATTCCTTTTCCATGGTCATTGTTTTATACTTTGGGAACTGCAGCATTTGATAGAACTTATTATCGCTTCCCAAATACATTTCCAAAGCGATACCGATCGTTGAATCTACTCTTAATATCGAAAAATTGAACCCCGACATGTACGTTACAACACGCGGCAGCCCGTACTTCGGAAAATGATAATTAAAATGTTGGCAGACTTCGGTCAGGTCGTTTTTAAGCCAGGTTATATCCTGGTACTTCTTTTTACATTCATTATACGCCTCTTTCATTGCAGAATCACGTACAAACATTCCTAATGAATTTATAGCGGCAGAATCGGGCACGGAGCCGCCGCTAACGACATTTTGAAAGCTGAAATAAAAATCACCATATTTCTTTTCCAACTGTGCCTTCAACTCTGCACCGGAAATTTTAGTGTTAAAAAGGTCCTCTTCCAATCTGTCGACCTTCAACTCTTCTACCTTAATTCCTGAAACATCCACATCCAACCTGTTTCCTGAACAAGCCACAAGGAAAGGAATAAATACCCAGCCGACAGCAAAATAGCCAAATCTGCGGGGCATAATACCAACTAAGCCATCAAGCCACCATTTTATTTTATGAGTCTCGATGGCAAGTTGGTATAAAAAAATAAGTAAACAGCGCTTTGTCATTATGTATAAAAAATGCTTATTATTGCTTATAATTTCGTTGTTAATTGTCTCAAAATTATAAAATTAAACCCATGAACCGATCAAATACAAAAATTAACAAAACTGTAATGCTTGCGTTCGCAGTTTTATTGGCAACAACCTTTGGTACCCAAATGTTAGCTCAAAAAAACATTCATTTTGGTTTAAAAGTCGTTCCAGGTGTTTACTGGCTAAGTTCGACTGAAGATTCCACCAAAAATGACGGTACAAGATTTGGTTTTGGATATGGTGCAATGCTCGAATTCGGGCTTACCGACAACTATTACCTTGTTACAGGCCTTGATATGGTTGCAGCCGGGGCTAAAAGTATTACAGATATTAAAGCCGGGACAATTGTAGGAACAAGCGCTTCAAATTTTAATATCCAATATTTGCAAATACCGCTGTTCTTAAAAATGAAAACCAAAGAAATAGGAATGATAAGATATTTTGGGCAGTTTGGATTAGGTTCAGGGTTTGCATTGAGCGTTAAAAACTCATGGACAACTACTATAGGCACTACAGTTACTACAGGTTCTGACACTAAAAAGGACAACATATTTCCTTTGCGCGAATCATTGCTTATTGGGCTTGGCCTTGAATTTAACATAGCAGGAAGTACGTCAGTAGTCGCTGGTGCCACTTTCGATAATGGATTTACTCCATTACTAAAAAAGGAAGATTCAAATGGCAAATCACTCCCATCGCTTAAATCCAAGGGCATAACGTTTACCGTTGGTGTTTTATTCTAAAGAACATATTGTTACCCTTAAAATCCCGGCTAAATCAGTCGGGATTTTTTATTTCGTAATTTTAACGCATGAAGAATAAAGAGGTCATAGATTATATTGTAAGTTGGTTAAAGAATTATTCAGAGCGCTCGAAAACAAATGGGTTTGTAATTGGCATTTCAGGCGGCATAGATTCAGCACTTACATCCACCTTATGTGCACAAACCGGAAAGCAGGTCATTTGTTTGAATATGCCCATTCGTCAGCATAAAGCTGAATATGACAGGGGTGTAGAGCATATTCAATGGCTCAGTAAAAATTATCCGAATGTATCCACACAAGAAGTTGACCTTACTGGTATATTCAGTTCCATTGAAACAACATTTCCACAAAACATACAAGACTGGCTTACAATGGCCAATACAAGGGCTCGTTTACGCATGCTAACACTATACGCATTCGCCTGCAACAATAAAATGCTGGTAGCAGGAACAGGCAATAAAGTGGAAGATTTTGGCGTGGGATTTTTCACCAAATATGGTGATGGGGGTGTTGACCTTAGTCCCATCGCGGACCTTATGAAATCAGAAGTATACGCGCTTTGTAGAGAATTGGGTGTTGTAAATTCAATATTAACCGCGAAGCCCACAGATGGTTTATGGGCTGATGGACGCAGTGATGAAGACCAGATAGGCGCAACATACGATGAATTGGAACAGGCAATGAAATTCTCAGAAAAACCAAACGATATCAGTAAACTTTCTAAACGGGAACTAACAGTACTTGACATTTACACCCGCCTGAATAAAGCTAACCAACATAAAATGCAACCTGTACCGGTATGCATTATTCCAAAAGAGTTAAAATGATCGCTGTTTTATAAAACCCCAAGCAATCTCAGGATAAGTAATACGAGGGCAATAACCAACAGCAGCCAAAGTAAGCCGCCACCGCCTGCCCCGCTTAATAGGGAAAGCCCCCATAATATTAACAATACTACTATAATGATCCACACTAAACTGTGACCACCAGAGGAACTATTAGACATCAGCTCTTTCTTTTCAAAAAGCATATTTTTTCTCTCTGTGGTTCGTTGTGCAATTGCATGATCGACCTGAACCTGGTCACCTGCTTCAATTGAAGATGGCCTGATCGAACGAACAAGTCCTTTTATATTATTAGCTTTAGTGATTGCAGCTTTGTTCTCTGAAGCAATAACCTTTTCGGAACTCTGCTGCACAGTTGTCAATGTTGAAATATTTACTGTCTCTTCAACTTTTTTATCATAAGACGTTCTGGTTTCCCGTGCTTCTGCACCAAAGCGGTTACTATGATTCCGTTCCACATAATAGCCATTTCGGTAGTGGCGTTTTGTTAAGGCTATACCAGACTCCCGGCTACAGGAAACAAACAAGATACTTGCTGTTGCAAAAAGTATTATGATATTGAAAAATTGTTTCATTTTATATGTTTGCTAGTTTGACTTTTACCAGATATTACAAAACAAAGCTATAAATTTTTAATCAAACTATTTTCCATGTACTTCTACCGCGAAGTAAAGCATCCAGATCGCCATTGCCTTTGGCATCAACCGCCTGTTGTATTTGCTGATTTAATAGGTTCTCGTAAGTCGGACGATCATTGACATATACCACACCAAACACACGGGGTAATGCATCAGGCTTTGAATGATCGTCAAAGAAACGGGTTAAAAGTGCAGCTTTATTATAATCCCGTTCATCATGTATCCACAGATCGTTAGGCGAATGGCCATTCATATCAACAATAACAGGCGAAAATCCATCCAGTTTGATTCCTTTAGAACCATTTTCACCAAACAACAGTGGTTTTCCATGTTCAACAAAGATCGTATTCATTTTCTTTGTTGCTTTCTCCGTAAATATTTCAAACGCGCCATCATTGAATACATTACAGTTTTGGTAAATTTCAACCAATGAAGAACCCTTGTGAGCGTGCGACCGTTTCAATATTTCACGCAAATGAACAGGATCCCGATCCATGGAGCGCGCCACAAATGTAGCATCTGCACCTAAGCACAATGCAAGAGGATTGAAAGGATGATCAATTGAACCATACGGCGTTGATTTGGTAACAAGACCCTCGGGCGATGCCGGAGAGTATTGCCCCTTTGTTAAACCATATATCTCGTTATTGAACAACAGTATATTCACATCAAAATTCCTGCGCAGTAAATGGATCAAATGGTTACCGCCAATTGATAAAGAATCACCATCACCCGTTACGATCCATACGCTTAATTCCGGACGTGTTGCCTTTAATCCGCTGGCAATTGCAGCTGCCCTGCCATGTATGCTGTGCATCCCGAATGT
>JAEUTS010000038.1 GCA_016787005.1 Bacteroidia bacterium | reverse complement strand
CCCGGCGACCATGTATAAGAATAAGGTACAGTTCCTCCGGAAGCTATTACTGATGCGGTTCCGATGTTTTGTCCGCATGTTGCATTCGTAAACGCTGAACTGAAAACCGGAGCGCCTATGCTATCAATAGTTGTGAAGGCTGTTTTTGAACATCCATTATTATCGGTTACTGTTACCGTATACTTATTTGCACTCAATGCAGTCGCGATACTTGTGGTTTGTCCGTTACTCCACGAAAAAGTGAACGAACCTACTCCGCCGCTGGCTGAAGATGAAGCAACACCATTACTCTTACCGCATTTTTCAGATGTGGTTTGTGTAGCTGAAACAACTAGCACAGGCGGCGAGGTGATACTTACTGTACTTACCGCGGAACAGGTATTTACATCGGTAACAGTTACTGAATAAGTTCCCACTGAAAGATTATTTGCTATTTGTCCCGATGTACCCGTACTCCATGAATAAATTAATGCACCCGAACCTCCGCTTGCCGAAGCGACAGCCTGACCTGATCCGCCTGAACATAAAATATGAATAGCGGAAACAAAATCTATTGCCGGGCCAGCAGCATTACCGATCGTGACAGAAGCGGTTTTAGAACAATTGTTTGCGTCGGTTACAGTAATAACATAGGAACCCGCGCTCAAACCCGAAGCTGTTGTACCGGAAACTCCGCTACTCCAACTATAGCTTAATGTTCCTGTTCCACCACTGCTTGACACCACTGCGGAACCATTTCCGGCACCACAAGTTGCACTTGTTTTTGTGAACACAGGATTGCTGATCGCAGAAGGTTGTGTGATAGTTACAGTATTTACTGCGACACATCCAGCTGCATCCGTCACTATCACAGAATAAATTCCTGCAGATAACCCTGAGATAACTGCTGATCCGGTTACTCCATTGCTCCAGCTATAGCTATAAGAACCCAAACCACCGGAAACGGTACCTGCAATCGCTCCATTGCTATCTGCAAAGCAGCTTGGCATACTTACTAAAGACAGATTAACAGCCATAGCTTGTACCTGCAAAGTACTGCTACCCGCGCAACCGATCGCATCAGTGACTGTTATTGTGTAAGTGCCGGCACTAAGACCTGAAGAAGCCTGGGTAGTTTGTCCGTTACTCCAGGAATAAACATATGGCGATGTTCCGTTATTGGATATCACGATAGCAGTGGCATTATTCCCCGAACAGGAAATTGTATCAATTGACACCTGCACATTAACATTCTGAATTAAATTTACAGATACAGTATCATAACCAATCCCTCCCACAGCGTCTTTCACAAGAACCGTGTAAGTTGTGGTAGCAGTAGGACAAACATTAACAGCCTGAGAAGTGTCCCCGGTGTTCCAACTGTATGTATACGGTCCTGTTCCGCCTGAACCTAAAGCACTGATTGTATTACAATGACCGGGACAAGCAGTAGCTCCGATTGCAGCTACTGCTATCGTATTGTTGCAAGGCTTAACAAAGATCGAATTCGCTTTCTCTATAGAATCTATACGTCCAACGGTAGAGTATACCAGTTTAACACTATAAAAACCGGGAGTAAAATATGTAGCTACCGGATTCAAAACGGCGGACGTCGCAGGAATTCCACCGGGAAAACTCCACGCTAATTTCAATCCTGTTGTATCACACGATGAATCCTTTGTTGAAGTAAACGTAATTGCAGTATTCGGACACACTTCTGCTTTATCGGAGGTGAATTTTAAATTAGGACTACATATATTGGCATTCAATTGGGTAATATAGATTGTTAATGCATTCCCTGCTGCAGTTTGAAATGCGCCTGTAGTAACAGGGTATCCGCCATCTGTCATTCCTCCGCAATAAACAGTACTACCGCTTAATGCCATACCTCCCGAACGGGAGTAAGTATCTATCTCATCGTGCCCGGTACCTCCAAGGTATGTGATACAGGTTTGAATTCCATTTGAATTATATTTTGCGACAAACTGATCTTCCACTCCGCCAAATTGAGTCTGGTATGCACACTGGCTAATTGGATAATTTCCGGCATTAGTATCTTCCCAGGTTCCGAACACATAAATATTATCATACTGATCAACTGCAACTTCAACAATACTTTCGTTCATGTTGCCCCCAAGGTACGTGGCCCATTGAATTACACCATTTGGATTGAATTTAGCAATGCATCCATCGGCACCTCCACCAAATGCTGTCTGGTATGCTCCTGCTGTTGCAATGCTACCTGCGGAACTTGTTCCTCCGCCTGCAATTATAACATTCCCCGATCCATCACAAACTGTTTCCGGATAGGTTCCCCATGTGGATTTTTCAGAAGATGCGCCCCCGAAGTAACTGCCCCACTGCAATGTGCCACTTTGATCAAACTTAAAAATAAATGCATCGCTTACGCCTCCATATAAGGTCTGGTATGCTCCTGCCGAAACGGGCAGGTCAGAGGAGTTTGTAATTCCGGTTAAATACAAATTGCCAGATGCAAAGTCCCAGGTAATACCTCCTGCATTTTCCTCTGCTGTTCCCCCAATATAAGTTCCCCAATTCCTTGTACCATCAAATTTGAAACTGACCAAAAAGAGATCCTCACTTCCTTTGAGAGCAGCCTGATAAGCACCTGCACTGGAAATACTGCTTGCTGAATTTGTTTCTCCGTAAACATATATATTACTTCCATCTGAACATACACTAAAGCCCGCATCAGTACCGAGGCCGCCATAATAACCGGACCATTGCAATACCCCCGCCGCATCTGACTTTAAAACAAAGGCATCTGTACCACCACCGTTCGAATTCTGATAAACAGTATTAGTCGGGACCGCGCCTACGGGTAAATCGCCTGAGGCAGTGGATCCGACTGCAAGAATGTTGCCCGTGGGATCAACAGATACATCATAACCGGTTTCCGCCCCTGAGCCGCCAAAATAAGTAGCCCAAAGACGATTGCCTCCTGCATCCATTTTCACAATTAAGGCATCTGAATTACCATTGTTCATCGTCTGAAATGCACCGATAGAAACCGGGAAATTTGTTGAAGATGTTTGTCCAACAAATACAACATTCCCTGAATTATCTGTACTCAACGAATAACAATAATTGGAACCTCCTCCTCCGTAATAGGTCGCCCAGGGATCGACCACTAATGGAAGTTCTGGGTTCCACGTTTCAAGTTCAAAGTTCACGGTAGTTCCTTTCAGAATATATCGTGCACGCACATCAACTATTTTTCCATTAATTACCTGGTACACTTTGGGAATTGATTCAGTAAATTCATTTATACTGGTTTTAATTACCAGGTGGCCATCGCGGTTAAGGTGTATACTTTCGGCACCTTTCCAGCAGAGCTTTATTTGGTTAGGGTCGGCGTATGGTTGTATGATGAGATCATACTTTACTCCGTTTTGTTTGTCACCGTAATAGCTTACATCAACGCCGTTGTAAATATTTTTGCAGGTTACTTTGTTGTATTGTTTTACGTTGGTTATTCCTTGAGGACAGTGTGCGTAATAAAAATTCTGATACCCGTCTATTTCGTCTTCATAAACTGTTGTTGCGTATTGGTTTATGCCTTCAAAGTCCATATCAACACGGTGTACTTTAATTTTTTCATCATGCATTAGATCTTCTTTGCTTTTGTGTTCGTCGGCTTCGGTTATTGCTCCTGCCTGTATTAATTTTTTCACTTGCTCATCAACTGCGTGTATTACTTCAGCCATGTTACTGTATACGTAACTTATGCCGGTTTTACGTAAATAAACATCAGCGTCAGGGCTTCCACCTCTAAACAGTATGTCAGGCTGAGGCCTGCCATTCATATCGGCAATTTGTCCTTTATTTTCCGTAAAGTACATGCCACTACCTCTCAAATCCTGATTTAATCCGGATTGTTCCTTTTCATAGGCAATATGCTTGTTTAGTTTGGATTGCTTATTGCCGAATTTGGAGTAGCCATTTTTGCCAGCAACAGCAAAATGGGCAAAAAAGAAGGTCAGTAAAAGCCAAATCGTCTTCATCAAACTCTTACCGAAAGATACTACTACGCTATTAAATAGCTTCGTAGTACTCTGTATAACACGATTCGCTTTCACAAATTTTCACTATGGGTTGACCGTTCAATTTACCACTCTTTTGCTAAACATACAAGTTTAATATGGGCCGGCCATGTTATAAAATTTAACCGTTTATCATTATTTAGAAAACAGGTGCTCTACCCAAACGCAAGCAAATCATCGGTAACAATCTCAATTGTATTGCCCACCTGCAATTTAAGTTTCGCATCAAACTTTCCATTGCT
>JAEUTS010000030.1 GCA_016787005.1 Bacteroidia bacterium | reverse complement strand
TAGATGCTTTTGGTCCTATTGCTGATAACGCCGGTGGCATTGCAGAGATGAGCCAGTTACCTCCTGAGGTTCGTGAGCGTACAGATAATTTAGATGCAGTTGGTAACACAACAGCGGCAACCGGAAAAGGATTTGCTATTGCATCCGCAGCATTAACTTCACTCGCATTATTTGCAGCATTTGTAGGCATTGCAGGTATTGATGCCATTGACATTTACAAAGCGCCTGTATTGGCGGGTTTGTTTGTCGGCGGAATGATCCCTTTTATTTTCTCCGCGTTATGCATCCAGGCCGTTGGAAAAGCTGCCATGGACATGGTACAGGAAGTTCGCCGGCAGTTCCGTGAAATTCCCGGCATTATGGAGTACAAAGCAAAACCTGAATACGAAAAATGTGTAGCGATATCGACTAAAGCCAGTATCCGTGAAATGATGATGCCGGGCGCTATAGCTTTATTGACTCCCGTGATCGTTGGTTTCATATTTGGCCCTGAAGTACTGGGAGGCTTGCTTGCAGGCGTTACCGTGAGCGGCGTTTTGATGGGTATCTTCCAAAGTAACGCAGGCGGTGCATGGGACAATGCCAAAAAATCATTCGAAAAAGGAGTGATGATCAATGGCGAAATGTTCTACAAAAAATCAGAGCCGCATAAAGCTTCAGTTACAGGTGATACCGTAGGCGATCCGTTCAAAGATACCTCCGGTCCGTCAATGAACATTCTTATCAAATTGATGTCTATCGTTTCATTAGTAATAGCTCCTTACATTTCGGTGCCCTCTGCTGAAGGGCAAAACGAATGCTCCGGAATGAAAAAAGAATGCTGTATGCCCGGCACTGCAATGAAATGTGATATGAATAAAGTTGCATTGTTTACTCCGGAAGAATGCGCTTCTTACTGCGATTCCATGAAATGCACTCCTGAAGAAAAAGCAGTTTGCATGAAACACGCCGGTACCGGAAAAATTTCATCCTGCATGGAAAATTGTTCACATGGCTGCAAAACCAAAGAAGAATGTAAAGAAAAATGTGGCGAGGCCTGCGCGGCTAAACATTAACCCATGATGTGTTTCATCCCGAACCTCCGCCCTTCGCGGGGTGAGGGATCTGGCATTTGCGCGCAAGCTTTACGACCTCAATTGCGGATCCTTCGGCGGCCACACATCAAATATTTCCGAATTAATAAATTTCAATTCCGGATTTACAGTTTTGATCAGTTCCATTTTTTTCTTCCTGGAGTAACCCTTAATCTGCTTCTCTCTCCTTATTGCATCCTCAACATATTGAAAAACCTCATAATACAGTAAATTATAGCAATGGTATTTACCGGCAAATGATTTTGCGTTCCCTCTATTCAGGTAATGCTCCGTAATTCGTTGAGTAATATTATTTGTGACGCCGGTATAGTTTGTACTCATAATTACATTAGCCGTAATGTAAACGAAATATTCATGAACTTTCATGAAAGATAGTGCTGGATTTGCTTCCCGCAAATGCCAGATCCCTCGTTCCTCGGGATGACACACAAAGGTATAGAACGTGTCATCCCGAGGAACGAGGGATCTGGCTGTGTGCTGGCTAAAACAACCCGTTAATTACTGAATCAACTTTAGTTATCACTTTTCCAAGATCCTCTTTCTTTTCCGAAAAATTATTTTCATCAACGTCAATGATAAGCAATTTACTGTTCTTCTTGTATTGCACTTCGTATTCAGATACCCAAGCCTCATAACGCTCATTCAAACGCTTCAGGTAATCTATACGAATGGCACTTTCGTAATCACGCCCCCTCTTTTGAATATTGTTGACCAGGGTCGGAACTGAAGCACGCAGGTACACCAACACATCAGGCGGGCTGATCAACGACTCCATCAGTTTAAACAGCTGCAGGTAACTTTCAAAATCACGGGTTGTCATTAAGCCCATTGAATGCAGGTTAGGAGCAAAAATGTAAGCATCTTCGTAAATAGTGCGATCCTGTATAATTGTTTTTTTATTTTTCCTCAGTTCAAGCACTTTGCTGAATCGATTCTGAAGAAAGAACACTTGTAGGTTAAACGACCAGCGCTGCATATCATCGTAAAAATCATTCAGGTAAGGGTTGTCATCGGCATCTTCATAATGGGGCAACCAGCTATAATGCTTGGCTAAAAGAGTTGTTAAAGTGGTTTTACCCGACCCGATGTTTCCTGCTATCGCTATATGCATTTCAAAAAAATTAGAAATTAAAAATTACTTTTATTAAGCCTGTTAAAAATACGAAAACTCCACACTTTGCAAAGCTTTGTTCAAAAATATTTTGAGGAAAATAATTCAGGATCCTTCTTTGCTTTTGTGAAATATTTATTTCACAGAATAAATTGCCAACGATCCTTTTTGAAGCAAATAAAGTTTATCGTTTGCAAGTTTCACGGAAACCGCAGTTGAATCAGGCACAGCTGATTTATCCTGCTCCAGTGTTTGCATATTAAAATTGTTAAGTTTACCATCCCGGTAATATATTATCTTGTCTTCCTGAAACTGGAACTCTGAAATATTTTTTAACGGGATGGTTTTAGAATACGTACCAAAAACATCAAATACCAGAATCCCCACAGAAGGATCGTTAACAAACAACCTGTTATTATATTGAACCATATAATCGGGCTTCAGATCAATACCTAACAATTGAGCCAGGTTGCCCGTCTGAGCAGCTACCTGAAGGTTCTGATCGAAACGGATCAATTCAAAATTTTGCTGGTTATATATCCATATCCCGCTGTTATGGGAAGAACAAACCAACTGTGTTTGCGGATAACCTAGCGCTTCGATAGAAACAGGATCGCCGTTTTGCGACAAGGTATTATCCAGAAAAACAATCTGTAAAAAATTCCGATAGAATAAAACAACCTTCATCGGGTTGCTGGCATCAACTGTTGTTATTTTACCAAGCGTTTTGTTACTGTAGGATCTTAAAGGGTTACCCTGCGGATCATACTTCTGTAGTATATCATTATTAAGTAAATAAATATTAGACAAATTATCGGTTGTAATAGATTCACCTTTAACAGCGATTGTCCTGACAAGCACAACATTTGATTGTTGAAAAGCAACAAGGAAACTGATTATCACACAAAGAAGAATAAAAACCCTTTTCATTCTGAAAAATTAAGTAACGTATAGCATACTCCTTTTACTACTTCCGCCATTCTTGTAAAATCTAATGTTTGAATAGTGTCTGTTTTCTCGTGGTAATTGCCATTTCTGTAAAAAGAAGTATCTGTTATCATGATTGCTTCAAAACCATACTGCCAATAATTCAAATGATCAGAAAAATCAATTCCTACTATAAATGAAGGGGAATTAATTGATCTCACTTCAATTGAAGCCCCCCTTCGCATATTACGTTTAAATTTACGAACAAGTCCTCCCTGCCCCATTTTTCCAACCACTGAAATGTAATTGCCCTTTGTTGGATAAAATAATTTCAGTAGTCCTAAAGGATATTGTTGGGATTTAGGTTGATCGGAAAAATAGCCTATCATTTCAAGACTAACCATTGCCTTAACTTTGATTTTATTATCAGCCAACATTTTGGCATGAACTGCACTTCCCATTTTATCTGTCCTGAAAAAAGGAGGTTCTTCAAGTGTAAAAGCTACAAGGTCTATCCTATACCTTAGCAGCTCCTGGTTATCCTTTAATAATCTGGCGAGTTCCAATAATCCCGCAACACCTGAAGCATTGTCATCAGCTCCCGGCTGATTTTCACAAACATCGTAATGAGCGCCAACAATTATTCTTTCGGCATTCTCCGGCCCAAAGGATGCGATAATATTTTTATACTGTTTACTGCCAACTAAATAATTTTGCTCCTCAACCCTTTTTGTATTCCGCAAGAAATTTAACCTAATATAATTAGCTACAGAATCAAGGACATCTGTATTTAAATAATTACGTGAAGGGTTCCGGCTACTCAGAAATTCAACGGCTTTAAACAACTGAATTTTGTCTACCTGAAGAGAAATTGTATCTTTTGAATTGTCGAAAACAGGATCTGTAACTGCGTAAACAGCCCCAATAAACACAATGAAGGGAAATGAAAATATTATAAATATATATCTACTTTTTTTCATTATTCATCCGTAATAATTCTTCAATAAGCTTTCTATCATTCGACAAACGCGGTATTTTATTCTGAACGCCTAACTTATTATGCATCTTCATCCATTTATAAAACAAACCTGCGCCGGCTATATGTATTACCGGGGTCCGCAAAACAAAATTATTGTACCGCTTCGCTTCGTAATCTGAATTTAGTGACTTTAACGCATTATCAAGAACCTCTCCAAAGTAACCAATATTTTCCGGTTGATGTTCAAATTCAATGAGCCATTCGTGTAAGCCACCTGTAGTATCATTCATATAAGCAGGTGCGGCAGTAAACTCCTTAATAATAGCCCCGGTCTTCTCACAGGCAATTTTAAGCGCGTTGTCGGCATTATCAATAATAAGT
>JAEUTS010000019.1 GCA_016787005.1 Bacteroidia bacterium | reverse complement strand
CCATCTTCGCCTCAAGTATTTTGATCACACGCCGATCGGTACATTGGTAACACGTGTGGTGTCGGATATCGAGACCATCGGCGATATTTTTTCTGAAGGGTTGATCGTGATCACGGGTGATCTGTTGAAGCTGGTGGTTATCATTGTGGTTATGTTCAGCACCAATGTTGAGTTAACACTAATCAGTTTAACTGTTATCCCTGTTTTACTTATCGCGACTTATATTTTTAAGAATGCTATTAAGGCCGCTTTCCAGGATGTGCGTACGCAGGTAGCAAGGCTGAATGCCTTTGTGCAGGAACACATTACAGGGATGAACATTGTTCAGATATTTAACCGGGAGAAAGTGGAGTTTGAGAAGTTCAAAGAGATAAACGCCAAACACCGCGACGCCAATATCCGTTCAGTATGGCACTATTCGGTATTTTATCCGGTGGTCGAAATTTTATCATCGGTTTCAATGGGCCTTTTGGTATGGTGGGGAGGAAAGGGAGTGCTGAGCGGAACAACTACACTGGGCGAATTGATCGCTTTCATTATGTACATCAATATGTTATTCAGACCTATCCGTATGCTGGCCGACCGTTTCAATACCTTGCAAATGGGTATGGTAAGCTCGGAGCGGGTGTTTAAGGTATTAGATACAAAGGCATTTATAGCGGATGCGGGAACACTTAGCGCGAATGAGATGAGGGGAGAGGTAGAGTTTAACGATGTATGGTTCAGTTACGAAGACGAACCGATCAGGAACTGGATACTGAAAGGTATTTCATTTAAAGTAAGCAGGGGAGAGACTGTGGCGCTGGTTGGATCAACAGGTGCCGGAAAAACATCCATTATTAATTTACTGAACCGGTTTTACGAGTATAACAAAGGCGTAATAAGTATTGACGGAACGGATATCCGTAGTTACAAACTGAATTCGTTACGCAGCAACATTGGCCTGGTATTGCAGGATGTGTTTTTGTTTTCGGACAGTATAGCCAATAATATTTCTCTTTACGACTCTTCAATTACACGCGAGCGCATTGTTGAAGCCGCTAAAGCCATTGGTGCACATCAATTTATTATGGAGCTTCCGGGCGGTTATGATTACAATGTTATGGAGCGGGGTGCCATGCTATCTGTTGGCCAGCGGCAGTTAATAGCGTTTATCCGTGCGTATGTATTTAATCCCAAAATATTAGTGCTGGATGAGGCCACATCCTCTATCGATACGGAATCGGAATTATTAATTCAACAGGCCACAGATAAATTGATCGCTAACCGCACGTCTATCATTATTGCACATCGCCTCGCTACTATTCAAAAGGCCAACCGCATCATTGTGCTCGATCATGGCGAAATAATAGAATCGGGCACTCACCAGGAACTGCTTAAGCTGAACGGAAAATACAGGAAGTTGTATGAGTTGCAGTTTAAGGGGGAGGTACGCTCATCAGTAACTAATCATCCTCATGATGCAGGCTTTGCTTCCGATTAGGTAAACTATTATTATTAAATTTGATCTGTCTGATACCAATGAAATTGCCCCAACTCATAAAACAAGGAGAAAGTGAAACGCTGGAATTCAAACAGAGTTTCAATAAGCAAGAAGTTAGTGAAACACTTTCAGCTATGGCCAACCGTAATGGAGGAAATATTTTAATTGGTGTAACGAACAAAGGAGAAATAAAGGGAATACAACTTGGAAAGGAAACATTACAGGAATGGCTCAATCAAATTGGTCAGGCAACAGAGCCTAAACTGATACCCGAAATTATTGAAGAAAAAGTCAAAAGTAAAAGTGTAGTCCGAATTGAAATAGCCTCTTATCCCATAAAGCCAGTCAGTTGTAACGGACGGGTTTATCTGAGAGTAACCAGTAGTAACAAACAGTTAAACTCAAAGGAAATTTCTGATTTACATTTACAATCGACTAATAATAGCTGGGATGCACATGTTGCAAAGGAAAAAAGTTTAAAAGATATAGACCAGAAAAAGGTTAAAGATTTTATTCGTGCTGTAAACACAGAAGGACGGAGAAAGGCAGACGGAGATGTAATCCACACACTAAAAAAGATGAACCTGATTGCCAAAGACAAACCCACTTGGGCATGTTATCTGCTATTTAGAAAGAACCCGAATGATTTTCCTCACGCTACCGTAAGAGTAGGTCGTTTTAAAGGGTCTTCCACTATCATAGATGATAAAACTATCAATGGTGATTTGGTAACACAAGTTGATCAAACACTTGTAGCTATTCAAAGAAATATACGGATACGATATGAAATCAAGGGTAGAGTAAAACGCCAGGAAGTTTGGGACTATCCCATTGAAGCATTAAGAGAAATAGTATTGAACGCAATATGTCATAGAGACTATGCAGATAATGCGGACATCCAGATAAAAATATTTGATGACAAAATAATATTTTGGAACCCTGGCAAATTACAATTTGATGTAACGATAGAGCAGTTATTGGCAGACCAACACATATCCAAGCCCAGGAACCGATTAATTTCACAGGCATTCTATGACTTGGGAGAAATAGAACGATTTGGTAGTGGAATTAAACGTGTACTTGATTTATGTGAAATATCAGACTTGCCTAAACCACAAATACGGGAATTCATGGGAGGGTTTGAAGTAACATTGTGGAAAGGAAAAGAGAAAGGAGATGAATATAAACAAGAGGTCAAAATTTCTGGTATCCCAATTGAAGAGAATGATTTGAATACCCGTCAAGTGAAAGCATTAAAATATATTGAGAAATACGGAAGTATTAATAATGGCAAGTATCAACAGCTATTCAAGGTCTCACGCGCTACTGCTAACCGTGAGTTAAATAATCTCATTGAGATGGGTGTTTTAGTTAGAACAGGTAATGTAGGGATGGGTACAAAATATACTATTAAACCTAACCACTAATACTGGCAATCGCCCCTCTTTATATAAAAAACTTTGATATCGGCTTTTGGCATTACCTGATTTTTCGATATCAGAAATTGCCGATATCATCAAATGGCAATTGCATCATAATTGCATCATAATTGCATCATAATTGCATCATTTATTGATATCAGATGGCAATTGCCGATATCACCAAACGCCAATCGCATTATAGTGCTCGATCATGGTGAAATAATTGAATCGGGCACTCACCAGGAACTGCTAAAGCTGAACGGGAAATACAGGAAGTTGTATGAGCTGCAGTTTAAGGGGGAGAGGGAAGTGATTAACGGATAACTACAAAATTGACTTCGGTGTACGAAATTACGGCTATTGCAAATGTTTATAACGGTTTCGGACTTTGCGTTGGTGGACTTCCTGCCTGCCTGCCGGCAGGTTGAAACCGAAAACTGTCTGCCAGCACCAATGTTTATTAATTGCTCGAATGTTTCTATACGCACTGTCCGCCCACTAACGCAAAACCCGTGTTAGGCGTATGTGCATCTATAATACAGATTTATAATTGTCCAAGGTTATTGCATTGTCACCTATTGACAATATGTTTTTGGTCTGTGTATTACAGTCAATTTGGGCATTCAAAATAGCTTCATTAATTGTTTTAATTCTTTTTTCCTTAATGGCGCTGTCAATTATGTAGTTTAAAAAATCGTCAAAATAGTTGTGCAAATTTTCAACCAGAAGATTTGTATATGACGGCATTTTTCCAGAATGAACTATGAGATTCCTTACTCTATAAATTCTTTGAATTTGCCATTCTACCTTCTGTCTGTGATTTTCAATTAATTTTTTAATTTCTTTTCCGTTTGAAAGTCCTTTATTTAGAAAAAAGAGTCGAAACTTAAGTAAGGGGTATATTTTTAGTAGTTCGTCAACTTCCTTTCTTTTATTTTCATTCTCGGTAGTCATAATCAATGCTGCAAGTGAATGAAAACTACTTTCTCTATTTTTCACAACTACTGAACTAAGTATTGCTTTGGATTTTTCATTATCAAAGTGCCAGAAATCGCTACCTGCCTGCTCAATTAGCTTATTTATATATTTTAAAGTTTGAAAAGGAATTAACACTTTCATTATTTGCACAATTCTGTCATCTCCACATTCCATATCTTTTGGAATTAGAGTTTCTATTGCTGTCCAAATATTTAATAATTTATTTTCAACTTGCTCGGTGGTAAGTGAAATGCTATGTAAATCAATTGCTCTACTTATTCGGTAAATAGTATTGGGCGGAAGGTCTAGATCACTGAAGAGGTTTTTAACTTTTATTGCAGCGATCTTTGGTTTGATGTCCGCCTTTTTAATAATGGATTTGATTGGTTCATCTCTCAAAAGTGCAAACTTGTCGGTATGATTAATTACCAATGCCTGTTGGCTTATACTTGGTGTTTCTTTATGATGATAGAACGAGAATAAATTCCCGATTTTGAAAAGCGGTATTTCTGTTTTAAGCCTTGCAACATTGTCGTCAAGAGACTCTACATTTTCAAAAACAATGAATATTTCACCTGCATTCTTTGTTTCAAGAAATTTCTTTTCATCTCCCGTTAAATTGACTACGGAAAATTCGTCTAATATTTTGAAGTTCAAACTTTCTGCAACACTTTCAAATTCTTTAAAGACCTTGCTAACTTTATAAACTACAGTAAACTTCTTTTTTTCAAAATTGAAAATATCAAAGAAAGCTTTGGGACTTGTGTCCTTGAATTTTTCATCATAATTAAAGAAAAACCGATTTGTTCTATGATATATATAACCGGTTGTGTATCCGTAATTAATAAGTTCAGTAATGTATGACCTAGTCGCCTTGTAAATATTTTCCTTTTCCTTACCTATAGGCACGATTTTGTTAAGAGTAATTTGCAGCTCATTTAGGTATTTCTTATTGTCTAAAAAATGGTAAAGCAAAACAATAGATTCCTTTAGTTTTTTGATATTGCTTTTGTTGGAATTTATATTGTCAACTATCCCATTTAGTCTGTCACCTAAAATTGCTTTCGCAACGAAATCGCTATTTAAACTCCATTGTAATTCTTCAATAATCGGGTCTATATTCGGTTTCTTTATCAGCCCTATTTTGATGTTATCAATTGTCTGCAGCGCTTCAATGCAAAGCATGCGAACGTTGAGGGCTTGTGGTTTGTAAGTATCTAACGTATAGTCGAAAAGACATTCGTTGAGAATTTGGGCAAAATACAACAACCCTTGTTGGTTTGTATGGTCAGTCCAATGTGTCGTTTTGATGTACCTCATAATTTCTTTGCATTACGCCAAACTTGTTTATACCCGCTACGATGTAGCGGGTATAAACAAGTTTGGGATGGTAAAGCGCTACATGGTTTCGTTTTGTAAAATTTCATAGGTGGGTTTGATCAACATTCTACTTCACCAGTGTCACATGCCCTATATAATGGTGTTCGCGGTCAAAGATATCTATGATATTAACCTTCCACACATAAACATCTTGCTGGGCAACATCTTTGCCCTCGTTGGCGCGGCCATCCCAGCCTATGTTAAGGTTATTGGTGGTGTAAATAAGATTGCCCCAACGGTCGAAGATGATCATTTCATATTCTTTTATAAATGTGCCTTTTCCATTAAAGGTTTCATTAAAAATGTCGCCATTGGGGGAGAACGCATTGGGGATATAGAATGTGAATTCAGGATAAACCTTCAGGCAATGTTTGATCGAATCCACGCAGCCGTACATATTTGTTACAAACTGCCATACGCAGTATCTTCCGGTGTCCTTGTAAGTATGCCTTGGGTTTTGAACGTAGTTCAATGAATCAACGGTCGATCCGTCGCCAAAATCCCATTTCCAGCTTACGGCATCGGTTGCTGCGTCGGTGAAGTTTACAAGTGGTTCAAGTACACTAACGGAATCGGGTTTGATAGTAAACTCCGCTTTAGGTAAACCATGTATGGTAATGAATCCGTTTTTAACGATCGTGTCAACGCATCCGTTACTTGTTCGAACAGATAAAGACACTTTGTACTGGCCAACAGCCCTGTAGCAATTTGTAGGGTCTTTTAGATTTGAAGTTTGTCCGTCACCAAAATTCCAATGCCACGAGGTGATGGTATCGCCGGCTATAATTGTGCTTTGGTCGTTAAACCCGGTGCAGGTAAACATACAACCCGATGTATCATTCGAAACAAATTGTGCCACAGGCCGAGGGTGAACTTTCACGGTTATTAAAGTGGTGTCGGGCTGTGTTCCGCAGCCATCGTTACCAATAATGGTATAGGTTGTGGTAACATCGGGCACAACAGTAGTATCAGTTCCAACAAAACCACCGGGCTGCCAGGTATAGGAGTAATTACCATCGCCACCTGTCGCTGTGACCGATAATTTTGTGGGAGTGCCATGGCAGGATGCGGCAGGGGTACCGCTCGCTATAACATCAATAGGTGGTTTCACTTTCACAGTCACTGTCGCGGAATCCGACGGACAGCCGGTGCTGTCAGTGGCAATGACGGTATAGGTAGTGGTTACACCGGGAGTTACATCATAATTCTGACCTGTATATGCCCCGTTATTCCAGTTGTATGTATAAGAAGGTGTTCCTCCCGTTGCAGTGGCAGTGAGGTGCGAGATTTGCCCGATACATATATCGGTATCAAGCGCGGTTAAAACAATATTAATGGTCGGAGAACCAATGGTCACGTTGGCTGTATCAACACAACCCGCAGAGTCTGTTATTTGTATAAAATAATTGCCGACACACATATTCACGGCTACTGAATCAAATTGAGCGGGAACCGTGCTCCAGGAATAGGAGTAAGGGCCTGTTCCACCCGATAATTGTGAAGTGGCAGTGCCCACACATGTATTCGCGCAGGTGCTGTTGGTGACACTGGTAATGGACAGAATCGGGCCCGGTATATTGGCAATAGAGTCCCCTTGTGTGATCGTACAACCATTCAGGTCGGTAACCGTTAATGAATAATTTCCGGAAACCAGGCTGTCAGCGCTGCTGTTTGTATTACCCGATGGGTTCCACAGGTAATTATAAGGCGGAGTGCCTCCGGTAACCGCAGCTATTAATGAGCCATCGTTTTTACTGCAATGAGCCGCCGTGCTTACTGTTTGTAGTGTTAACGGCGGCGGTTGTGTCAATGAATCGGAATGTGTGTAGATACAGCCTAAGGAATCGATCACAGTAATGGTGAATGAAATGGCATCGATGCCGGATGCGGAATCAGTGAAATTGGTTATTGGTGACCAGGAATAAATATAAGGTAATGAGCCGCCTGTAACAACTATTTTAGCCTGCCCGTCTTTGCTGCCAAAGCAACTGATGTTTTTCTTAGTCACAACAGCCGCGAATGGTGCAGGTTCAGTGATAACGGCCGACCTTGTAACACTGCACCCCGAGCTGTCAATTATTGTAACAGAGTAGGTGTCGGGAGTTAAAGATGCCAGGATGGAATCCGTTCCGCTTACAGGGGTCCAGCTATATGTGTAAATAGGTGTTCCGCCGGTGACGGACACTTTTATTTTCCCATTACTTCCGCCAAGGCAGGAAACATTATTTACAACAGATATTGTAGCATCCAGCACAGGAGGTTGAAGAACGTCAACCGTGTCGGATTTAACGCAGGCATTGAGATCTGTAACAGAGAAATAATATTGTCCGGCAATAAGGTTTGTTTCAGTCAATGTTGTTCCGCCCGATGACCAGCTATAGGAATAGCCCGGAGTTCCTCCGCCTACAACAGCAGTGATCGTTCCGCCCGAGTTCCCAAAACAGGATATTTTACTTGCAGTTAATACGATTGTAATATCAGGTGGTTCTGTAACTGTAGCGATAGTTGTTGCAGTACATGCCTGACCATCGGTCACCGTTATTGTATAAATGCCGGCCGGTAAACCGCCTGCGGTTGAATTTGTTCCGCCCGAAGGACCCCATGAATAAGC
>JAEUTS010000413.1 GCA_016787005.1 Bacteroidia bacterium | reverse complement strand
ATGACCGAGTTATTCGAGCAAAACAAAGAAGTTACAGCCAAATATGTTCATGCCACTTCACGTGGCCACGAAGCCATACAACTGGCGCTTGGCCTGCAACTTAAACCACAGGATTATTTATCCGCTTATTACCGCGATGACAGCACCTTGCTGGGCATTGGAATGACTCCATTCGAATTAATGCTTCAGCTTTTGGCAAAACGCGATGATCCCTTCTCGGGTGGACGAACTTATTACTGTCACCCTAGCCTTCGAAGGGATAATATGCCTAAAATTCCCCACCAAAGTTCCGCTACAGGCATGCAGGCTATTCCCACAACCGGGGTAGCTATGGGAATTTGGTATCGCGAAAAGACCGGAATACCCGAGTATAAAGGAGCCGATAAAGCTTTTGCAGTTTGCTCCTTGGGTGACGCTTCAATTACTGAAGGAGAAGTTGCTGAAGCTTTTCAAATGGCTGTTTTAAAGAAATTACCAATCCTTTATCTTATACAGGACAATGAATGGGACATATCGGCCCACTCAGAAGATTTCCGTACAATGGATGCGACCGAATATGCCAAAGGGTTTAAAGGACTTGAAACACGCACCATTGATGGCACTGATTTTATAAAATGTTACGAAACTGTACGCGAAGTTATCGGATTGATCCGTAAAGAACGCAGACCATTCCTGATACATGCCAAAGTTCCTTTGCTTAACCATCATACATCGGGTGTCCGTAAAGAATGGTACCGCGATGACCTTACAGAACAAGCAAAACGGGATCCTTTTCCAAAACTACGCAACCAGTTATTGGCTTCAGGAATTGAGAATCCTAAGCTGGACACCATTGAAGCAAAAGCGAAACAATTGGTTGAAGCGGATTACCAACGTGCGTTAAAAGCCGAAGATCCAAAACCGGAAGATCTGTTTAAACACGATTTCGCAGCAACCCCAATAACTGAGGAAAAAGGACAACGTTCTCCGAAAGGGAAACAACCCGTGGTGATGGTCGATTCGGCATTATTTGCAATACGCGAGTTGATGAGCAAGCATAAAGAGTGTTTGCTGTACGGACAGGATGTAGGATGGCGGCTTGGCGGAGTGTTTCGTGAGGCAGCAACTCTGGCGCAGCAATTTGGTAACGAACGCGTATTTAATACTCCGATACAAGAAGCATTTATTGTTGGCAGCACAGTCGGCATGAGCGCTGCAGGTTTAAAACCTATTGTTGAAGTTCAGTTCGCGGATTATATATGGCCGGGATTGAACCAGTTATTTACAGAAGTTGCCCGTTCAAACTATTTGTCGAACGGAAAATGGCCGGTAAGTATGATACTGCGGGTTCCGATTGGCGCCTATGGAAGTGGCGGCCCGTATCACTCTTCAAGCGTCGAGAGCGTGGTATGTAATATAAAAGGAATAAAGATCGCATATCCTTCAACAGGGGCCGACCTGAAGGGACTGATGAAATCGGCTTATTATGACCCCAATCCTGTTGTAATATTTGAGCACAAGGGTTTATACTGGAGTAAACTAAAAGGTACAGAAGACTCCAAAACTATTGAACCGGATGAGGATTATGTAATTCCTTTTGGTAAAGCCCGGATTGTTCAGGAAGTAAATCCCAAATCCCAAATCCCAAATCCCGAATCCACATTAACAATAATCACCTACGGCATGGGCGTATATTGGGCTAAAAATGCTTCCCGGCAATTTCCCAACCGTGTTGAAATAATTGATCTCAGAACATTGAACCCGATTGACGAAGAAGCTATTTTCAATTCAGTTAAAAAACATAACCGCTGCATTGTACTCACAGAAGAACAACTCCAAAACAGTTTCGCACAAGCCCTAGCAGGTAAAATAGGCCAGGAATGTTTTGAATTCCTTGATGCACCTGTAAAATGTATTGGTGCCGAAAATATGCCGGCAATACCACTTAACTCAACTTTAGAAGCCACCATGTTGCCAAATGCAGATAAGGTGGCCAAGGTGATCGGGAAAGTTTTGAATTATTAATTATAATTGTTTGGGCAAGGGCAAATGCCAATATCATAGTCAGATGTCGACCAATGGTTGACGGACTCTTAAGTCAAATCATAAAAAAAATGATCTCTGTTGATCTTAAAAAAATAGTTCCAATTCTATTGACATTTTTTGCAATAAACTCTTGCGGGAATATTCAGGAAGAACAAAATATGCAGTCTGGTAAAGTAGAAAAGGGTCTATTAGACACAGGAGGGTTGAATATAGAATATACTGTCATTGATGATAAATTTGAGGATTTGTATTGTACAGAACAAGTTAACCTGCCGCAGTTTCCGGGTGGATTTGATTCATTGGGTAAGTACATAAGGGCCAATATTAAATATCCCGAAACTGCGTTAAAAGACAGCATTCAGGGGAAAGTTAAAATTGAGTTTATTGTAAATAAGAACGGCACTGTTGAAAATGCAAAAGTTGTAGAACATGTCAGGGAAGATATTGATACTATCAGTTTGAATACAGTTGCTAATATGCCAAACTGGGAACCCGCATCTATGGGTGATAAAAAAGTTTCAACAAAATTTATAATTCCTATCGTATATCGTCTAAAGTAAGATTGTAGATTAAACCCCATGAATAATGCAATTACAATAACCGAACTCATCGGTAAAGAGCAAATACTTGCCCAGTTACACCTCGTACAACAATTAACTGCCGGCATAACAAGATCGAAATACAGCGAAATGCTGGACACTATGCTGGCAAATGGGTACCGGCAAGTGGGGGCTTTTGAGAACGGACAATGCATAGGCATTTCGGGTTTCTGGATAAACACTAAGATCTACTCTGATAAATATGTTGAATTAGACAATGTGATCATTGATGAAAAACATCGTTCAAAAAAAGTTGGTAAATTATTATGCGACTGGATCATTAATGAAGCAAAACAAAAAGGCTGCAAAATTGCTATGTTAGATGCTTATGTGGAGAATAAAGACGCACACCGGTTTTACTTCCGGGAAGGATATATTATCAGGGGGTTTCATTTTTTAAAAAGCATTTGAACGAATTGCTATCTTGAAATGAAAAAAACAATATTTCTTCTTGCAGCTTTCTTATTTCACAATTTCATTTTTTCTCAATACAACCAATGGGTGTGGATGAAGGGAAATAACACCGTTAATCAACCACCGGTTTTTGGTACAAAGGGAGTGGCAAACGCCGCTAACAAACCGGGTTCGCTATATGAGCCGGCGGAATGGACAGACCTGCAGGGAAATTTCTGGCATTTTGGCGGCAGCGACAATACAGGGTTCAGGAGTGACCTTTGGAAATACGATCCACTTACTAACATGTGGACATGGATGAAGGGCAGTGGTTTGTCCAACCAATCGGGAATTTATGGAACCATTGGTATTCCAGCTGCTGCGAATAATCCCGGAGGAAGAATTGTTCCGGCTTCTTGGACAGACAATAGCGGCAACTTTTGGATGTTTGGAGGTTCGGGAAGAGACGCAACAGGTGCTGCAGGTTCCATGAACGACTTATGGAAATATGATCCCGTGATCAACCAGTGGACCTGGATGAAAGGAAGCAACCTTATCAATCAGGCGGGTGTATATGGAGTAAAAGGGATTCCATCTGTTGCAAACACTCCAGGGGCAAGGTATGAAACCTCCTGTACATGGGTAGATAACGCAGGCAACTTATGGTTGTTCGGTGGAGATGGAATGAACAGCGGAATCCGTTTTAATGATCTTTGGAAATATGATATTACAACCAACCAATGGACCTGGATGAGCGGGTCAAATCTAACCAATCAGCCTGGTGTATACGGCACTCAGGGCATTCCCAACAGTACTAATATACCAAGTGCCAGAAGTGTTTACACAAGCTGGAAAGACAATAACGGTGACTTATGGCTATTCGCAGGAGACCAGGGTGGCGGCGGACAACCTTTAAATGATCTTTGGAGATACACTATTAGTACAAATGAATGGACATGGGTATCGGGAAGCAACCTTCCTAATCAATTAGGAATTTATGGCACAAAGTGTGTTCCGTCGACAGCAAATTCACCGGGTGCAAGAAGCGAGAACAGAACAAGGTGGACAGATGATTGTGGTAACTTTTGGACCTTCGGCGGATTTTTAACTTTTAATGATCTGTGGAGATATAATCCCGTAACTAATATATGGACATGGGTTAGCGGAGCCAATTTTAAAAATCAATTGGGAAATTACGGAGTACAAGGTGTTGCAACAGTTACCAATATACCTGGATCACGGGGAGGCGCTGTAGGATGGAAAGACAAAAACAATAACTTTTGGCTATTCGGAGGATTTGAAAACACATTAAATAATAGGTTAAATGATCTGTGGAAATATACACCTGATAAACCTACAGCATCATTTACGTTTACCCCAAACAATGCCTGTGGGCCTGCAAATGTTTCATTCTCTAATTCCAGTGTTCCAAACTGCAATCAAATACGATATTCAAATTGGAACTTCGGAGATCCGGGTTCAGGTATAAACAACACTTCCTCTCTGACAAACCCTACTCATGTATTTAATAATCCTGGCACCTACCCGGTTAAACTTGTTGTAACCAGCTGCACAGGAAGCAAAGATTCTATTACGCAAACCGTTACAGTTATTTCATGCGGCTGTTCGATATCGGCACAAACAGGATTAATTAACGGAACAACCTGCAATGGAGGAACTAATGGAAGTGCAAGTGTCAATATCAGCAATGGATCCGGCGGCATCTACACATATAATTGGAGCAATGGCATAA
>JAEUTS010000008.1 GCA_016787005.1 Bacteroidia bacterium | reverse complement strand
TTTCTCAGGAAGGTTGGTTATTTTGATTCTGTTATCAGCCTGATCTGTTTCATAACCGGAAGATGCGTAATAAGGGTTAGGCACAACATTGATCAGATCGATTGCATTCTTTGCGATCTCATGATCACCCTTGTGCGCTTCGAGATCATTGGTACAGAAAGTATACAAAGGATAGTTATTATTTCGATAAGGTGAAATAGTGTCGGCGACAGCTTGTGAAGTTGCAGTAGCACCATAGAAACCGCTGAATCCCCTGCGAAATTTTCGGGAAACTCTCAGCCGTACTTTTGCATCGGTTTCCAACAATTGGTGGCCAGTAGAAAGCAAAGGAATATTAACCCACATGGCATCGACATATACAACCCGTTTGTAATTATTATTACTTGCAGTAACTTTTACTGTATTTAATAATTCCCAAATAGTTTTGCCACCATCATAACTAGGAAGGCTTTTGCGCCCATTTGGTAAAACAGCATCGGTAGGTAAAAATGGGGTAAGGTCGGATGAGTGCGCAAATACATAAATATAATGTTTGCCACCGAATAGTGGGTTCACGCCGGATGATGAGAAAATGTTTGAGGTTGGATTCCAAACCATGTCTCGCCCGTTTTCGAGTGGCAATCCTGAATCTTCGCCATAAGCCATATTCAGGCGTTCACCGGTTTCAATATTAATTGCATACCCGGGGAACCATCCCATGCCTGTTGGGGCAATATAGCCTGATTCATTTGGGTTATTGGTCCATGTTATACCGTCACCTTTATTGCCATTTTTATCAATAGATGGAGAATTTCTCAGGTCCATTTTACGCGCGCCACCTTCAGCAAAAACAGGTTCTTCAGCCATTTCGAGAACAGGGCATCGGGTCCATTTGGTTTTATCAGATGTAAATACGATGTCAACACTGGCAAGAGTTTTTCTTATATCATTCTGTGAGATCAGTTTGTCCCATGCAGGACCACCGGTACAAGTAAGCGCTGCATCACTATATGCACAAAGCCTGTATGGTGCCCATGTACCGGATAACAATTTTTCAAAATCCTGAGACCCATCAACTGGACTCGTACCACTGAAATAATCATCATACGGACTGGCAGGTGAGCTTGATGTTTTTCCGGAACGTATCCAGTTTAAATTGCCATAAGGGGCTGTTGTTCCATCTACATCGGTTAAAGCCGATAGCCAATTTTTAAGAGGATCCGTAAATGTCATGGTCGCTTCAAGTACACCGCTGTTGCCAGGAGCGTTTGCATAACCCACATCATAGTTATACGTTGCTCTGACAGAAATACCTAATTCCGGAATAATTTGTTCCGATCCGACCAATAAGCTGGTATCAGATTTTGCAATTACTACACCAGTAGCACTATACATCAATGCCCAGCGTGCGGCAGGTGTAGTATCGCTTATCGCTATACTAAAGCAGCCAGCGGGTACATTCAATGGATCAACAACTTTTATATCAATAGGGCCTTTGCCACGTTCGTAAGTTATGTTAATGGCCCTTGAAACTGGTGAACTTAATATATCAGTAACTGATTGGGAAGTTATATCAAGTATGTGTCCGCCGTTACCTTGTCCTTCTATACGTGTCAATTGAACACCATCGCCGTAATTGGAATGTTGCTCCGTTCCTCCTGCCTCAGGAGCAACATTATGTGGAATGGCTACGTAATTATTGATATTTCTTCTGCCTGAAATGTAAGGTAAATTATATCCGTCAGGACGGTTGATCGGATCGGCACTTGCTTCACCCACATTATATCCATAGGCAACAGCTGTAAAGAAGTATTGTTTGTGGTTTACCAATTTGTTATCGCCTTTGGCAAACAAATCTCTGTCAACTGTAAATGAACGGCTAACGCCTGCATCGGCACCATAAACCATTTGTTGTGGAACCCAAGCTCCGCCCAAACTTTGATCCTTATAGTAATTTACGATCTGTGCGACACCATTTTTGCGATCTGTTTGAAAAACCAGGCGAGCCTTATCAGGGTTGTTGAGGTCAGTAACAGTAACAGTTGAATCAACAATTTGGTACACCTGGTATCCTTCAAAGCCATATAAGCTGTCGGGTAATGAAGAAATAAAAGGGTCGCGTTCTTTATAACCTTCTTTATAATTATTGGAAGTGGCTTTATTGGTTAAGTAAATGATCAATTGTTTATCAAGTTCCTGTATGGTTAGATCAGGAGCATCAGGGCCATTTGTAATTTTAAAGCAACTGTTAAATAAGGCCTGTGCTTTGACATCTGCATCACGCATCAGTGATACAGAAGCAAGGGGTCCTCCTTGCGTTGCCCTGGCCCAAACACAACCGATAGTAACATTGTTAACAGCACCCGGTTTCAATGTAAACGGACCGGCTGATTGCAAAAAGCGTCGGTCACCTACGGGATTACCAACAGTAGTTTCAGTCCAAGGGCTTTGTGGTACGTTTTGTGTGCCTTTGCCCGAAGGGTCAGTATCACCCGGAAACATAAATGCACAAACGGTTGACCCGCCTTTAGCATTACCTCCATAGGTAAACGGAGTACCATCAATCCACTTACCCGATAAATAGTTGTAATAATCTGTTTGTTTTGTAGGGTTACCCTGAACAGTAAAGTCATTATTATAATACACAAACTTAGCCATGCTAATCCTGCCGTTTGGTTCAACATAACTTACTAAACTGTCTATCCCGTCACCAACAGCAGCAGCTTTTGGCCCACGGAAAAAGTCAACACCAATGGCAGGGGGATTGGCGCCATAAGTTCCAAGTGCACCGCTCCCATCAACAGGGTTGCCATTGTAACAATAGCCAATACCATTTTGTACATCACAGCCAACGTAATCATCGAAAGCGTAGCCCAAATCGGCATCTACCCAAACTCCAAAAAAAGTTTTATTAAGCTGAATTGATGATCGGTTTATTACTTCATAATCATAGAAGGTCATGTTGTTGATCTCGTCTGTTGAAGTGAAAGCAAAGGCCTGGGCACGAATCTCAAGTCCAATTGAGTTACCATCTGACTCAGTATGGATATTTCCTTTGTCATTAAACACCCACCAAAGGGTTTTATCACCAAACACCTGTCTGTCATCACAAGCAAATTTCCTTGAATCCATACTGTATTTAGGATAATCACCAGCAGCAGGATCATAAATACCATTGCCATCCTTGTCATAAAAAGGCGCAAGGTATTTTCCCTGCCCGATTGATGTATTTCCATTTCCAGGCCAGTTAATAATATTTTGAGTGATCGGTCCTCCGTTCACAAAATCCTCCACTTCTTTTCTGGTAATGGTAAAATGTTTGTCGTA
>JAEUTS010000361.1 GCA_016787005.1 Bacteroidia bacterium | reverse complement strand
GCTTCAATGGCGATAAAATTCAACGATAAATATGGGTATGCTTATTTGAACCGTGGAATTGCCAAGGAAATGCTTCGCGATGAAACTGCCTGCAAAGATTGGGAAACAGCCGGGAAGCTTGGCGTGGAGATCGGTAAAAATTATGCAAGTACGTGTGATAAATGAGAATGGTTGATAGTTGTTGGTTGTTAGTTGTCAGGAACAATAAGAACCAACCGGCAACCAACCAACAACCAACCAACAACCAACAACCAACAACAAGTAATTTCATAAATATGATACGATTAAAACTTACGATTATCGCTTTTATCTGTCTCACTTCAACCTTCGCTCAAAATGTTGAGTTTACTAAGGACAATTTTAAAAATGATAAAGATGGCTTGAAGGAGGCCAAGCGAAATATTGAAGCGGGAGATGATTTCTATAAACAGGGAGAAGTTTGGTACAAATCGGCTATTGAGCCTTACCTTAAGGCAAATGCTTTCAATCCGAATAACGCGATGTTGAATTTTAAGATCGGCAAATCTTATTTTAACACCAGCTTTAAAACGAGAGCCCTTCCTTATCTCGAAAAGGCGCTTAAGCTTGATCCTAATGTTGATCCGCAGATACACTATCTGTTTGGTCGTGCTTATCACCTCAACCTGGAATGGGATAAGGCTATTGGAGAATACAACAAGTTTCTCTCAATCTTAAAGGGAGATGAGCTTGAGTTGTTAGGTGACGACGTAAAGAAAAAAATACAGGAGTGTAATAATGGTAAGGAACTGGTTAAGCATCCCGTGCGGGTTTTCATTGATAACGTGGGTCCCGAAGTAAATACCAAATACCCGGAATATGGTGCTGTTATTTCGGCTGACGAGTCGGTAATGATCTTTACTTCGAGACGCGATAATACAACCGGGGGTGAAATCGATCCTGGTCTGAACGAATACTTTGAGGACATTTATCTTTCAAGCAAGAAAGATGGTAAGTGGTCCGTTGCTGTAAATATCGGCCCTCCTATTAATACGAAAGGGCATGATGCCACTGCCGGTCTTTCGCCCGACGGACAAACGCTTTATGTGTACATTGATAATGGAGGTGATGGTAATATTTACGAATGTAACCTCAAAGGATCTGTCTGGACAAAGCCGGATAAGATGAATAAATATATTGATACCGACGCCCACGAATCAACGGCTTCATTATCATTTGATGAAAGAAGCCTTTACTTTGTAAGTAACCGGAAGGGCGGTTTAGGAGACCGTGATATTTATATCAGCAGGAAAGATGAAAAGAACAGGTGGGCAAAGCCTTTAAATATTGGTGTTCCAATAAATACACAATATGGCGAAGAGGGTGTTTTTATTCATCCAGATGGCAAAACAATGTACTTCAGTTCGCAGGGGCATAATTCAATGGGCGGCTATGACATTTTTAAATCCACTCTGGTGAATGGTATATGGACTGAACCTGAAAACCTTGGTTATCCTATTAACACAGCCGATGATGATGTGTTTTTCGCGATCTCGGCAAGCGGTAAGCATGGTTATTATTCATCATTCAACGCGAGCGGATATGGTGAAAAAGATATTTATATGATAACTTTCCTTGGTGATGAAAAGCCCATGGTGATGAATAACGAAGATAACCTGTTGGCAAGTGCCGCAGAACCGGTGAAAGAGCGGGTTATAGCTGCGGCAGTGGAGATCAAGTCGGCTCAGATCACCATTTTGAAGGGTGTGATAACTGATGAAAAGACAGGACAGCCAGTGGAAGCTGCCATTGAGTTAGTTGATAATGAAAAGAATGAAGTGATCGCGAATTTTAATTCCAATAGCACATCAGGAAAATATCTTGTGTCGCTTCCTTCCGGAAAAAATTATGGTATAGCAGTGAAAGCGGAAGGTTATTTGTTCCATTCCGAGAACATCACTATACCTGCTTCAGCAGCTTACCAGGAAATTGTGAAAGACATCGCCCTCAAGAAGATTGAGATCGGAACAAAGATCGTGTTGAATAATATTTTCTTCGACTTTGACAAAGCAACCCTTCGTCCGGAGTCGACGAATGAGTTAGAGCGTTTAATAAAATTATTGAACGATATGCCGACCCTTAAAATTGAAATATCGGGCCACACGGATGGTAAGGGTAGTGCGGGCTATAACCAGGTGCTGTCGGAATCGAGAGCTAAATCGGTTGTCGATTATCTTATTTCTCACGGCATTAAGAGTGATCGCCTGACATTTAAAGGATATGGTTTGACCCAACCCATTGCCACAAACGATACCGAAGAAGGTCGTCAGCTTAACCGCCGTACAGAATTCAAGATCATGAGTAAATAACAGGAGATAACTTTCCAGTGAAATCAATAATACCCAGTCAGGTTCGTTTTATTGCCAATATTTATTTATCCGGTCTGCTTATTTTTACGGCTTTTCGTTTTACCCTCCTTGTTGTTAACTGGACCACATCCCTTGAAGTACCAACAGGTATTCTTGTAAAGGCCTTTTTAATGGGATGGAGGTTTGACACCACAATCAGCTGTTATATTCTCGCCTTGCCATTTTTGTGTTTTAATCTGTTGAGTTGGTTTCAGATAAAAATGGAACGACCATCAAAATGGATTTTCTTCTTGCTGTTTATTCTATATATCCTCAGCTTCTTTATTTGTGCCGCAGACATTCCATACTTTGAGCATTTTCTTACCCGAATTACAATTGCTGTATTTGCCTGGAAGAGCGATCCCATGTTCATGTTTAAAATAGCTTTTGCCGATTTGTATAATTACCCCTTTCTGGCATTGTTTGTCTTCTTAACAATTTTATTCATTAAAACACTTATACGCTTCAGGCGCAGGTTTCTTTTTCAGTACAGCCATGAAATCACAGGAAAGGTTAATATGAGCAGAACAAAAAACATTGTGATCTCCGTATTGGCTATGGGTATATTATTTTTGGGAATTCGCGGGCGGATTGAGTCAAAGTCACCCATTCAATGGGGGACAGCTTATTTTTCTAATTATCATTTCGCGAACGAGTTGGGCCTTAACCCGGTATTTACTTATATGCGCAGTTACCTGAATTCAATGGATCCGGATAATATCGGGATTCACTTTATGGATGACACGCTTGCCGTGAGAACGGTTCAACGCTATTATGGTATTACTCATGCAAAATTTGATTCGCCTATAGCCCGTAGTATTCAACCCAAAGGAGATGAGCTGAAGGCCAATGTTGTTATTGTGTTAATGGAAAGCATGTCGATGACAAAAATGGGTTTGGATGGAAATACTGAGAATATGACACCCGTGCTGGATAGCCTGACAAAAAGATCACTTTTCTTTAGTAATATTTTTTCGGCCGGTATCCATACATTCAATGGGGTATATGGAACCCTGTTCTCTCTCCCTTCATTGATGAATCAGCACCCGCTTCAGTTTAATGACAACAACCTGCAGCCATTTACCGGGATCGGGCGTACACTGGCTGATAGGGATTATCAGACTGTTTTTTTCTGCACCCATGATGTGGAATTTGATAATAATTCGGGTTTCCTGAAAGCGAATGGCTTTAAAGAAGCTATCGGTGAAAGTGATTACAATTCAAAAGAAGTATATAAGCCCACAGGTGTGCCCGATGATATTATGCTGGAGTACGCTGTTAGCAAATTGTCGGAGCTTCATAAAAATAATAAACCCTTTTTTGCTGCTATGCTTACAGGAAGTGATCATGGCCCCTATCATTTGCCCGATAGGAGCAGTGAAGGATTTAAGCCGCATACAGGTACACTCGAAAAGAAAGTTGTTGAATACGCTGATTGGTCGATCGGGAAGTTCTTACGTTTGGCGGCTAAGCAGGATTGGTTTAATAATACATTGTTTGTTTTTGTTGCCGACCATGGTGCGCCATTCAGGAATTATTATGAAATGCCTTTGTCGTTTCACAGGGTTCCTTTAATTATGTATGCTCCGGGTATTTTGAAAAAGGATACGATCATTGACAGAGTGGGAGGGCAGTTGGATATTTATCCGACCATTATGGGTTTGTTAAATATGAAATATATTAATAATACACTGGGTATTGATCTGCTTCATGACAAAAGAGATTTTATTTGTTTCAGCGCGAATGATAAACTCGGCTGTGTGAATGATTCGTTGTTTTGGTTTAAATTATTCAGCAGCGACCGGGAGTATTTATATCCATATAAGACAAGACAAAGTGTTCAGCTTATTGATAAATACAGGGCACAGGCGGATAGTATGAAACTCTTTTCAAAGGCCATGTTACAGGCTACACAATGGTTGATCCTGAACAAAAAGGTTGGGCCACAAACACCTCACTAGTGCCGCACGAACTTGTAAAGACAGGTGACGGTTCGCATACTTTATTTCTTCCGGAAATAAATGAACATTATCATTCCTATCATGGAGCAATTAATGAGTCAAAGCATGTGTTCATAAAGAACGGGCTTGAGTATTATTTAAGCGAAAAGAAAGATGATTCCGTGAATGTACTCGAGGTCGGAATGGGAACAGGTTTGAATATTTTTTTAACATTTTTGCATTCAGTTAATGAACCAAAACAATATGTAAATTACTTTGCACTTGAGCCATTTCCTCTTGAAAGAGATATTGTCCGGCAATTAAACTATCCGGTTCTGTTGAATGCCGGTATATACACTGATCAGTTCAATTTAATTCATTCAACAGCTTTCAATGAAAGTACCAGGCTTTCCGATCGTTTTCTGTTAACGAAAAAGAATGAAAAGCTAGAATACTTTATAAGTGAAGAGAGCTTTGATATCGTTTTCTTCGACGCGTTCGCTCCAAGGGTTCAGCCTGAACTATGGACAAAAGCTGTTTTTGATCGTTTGCATACTTTTTTAAAACCCGGCGGAATTATTGTAACCTATTGCGCGAAGGGAGAAGTGAAACGAAACCTAAAAGCATCAGGTTTTATTGTGGAAAGCCTGCCCGGACCGCCGGGGAAGAGAGAAATGGTAAGAGCTGTACGATCAGTTTAAGCGGCGGGGAACTATGAGTTCGAACCGTGGTATTCTTATTTCAAACTGTTTACCGTCAATTTTTCGCTGCATGAGGTAGGTGCCGTGCATACTTCCTATATCCGTGGTGAGATCACAGGCCGATTCATATTCAAACGATTCACCTGAAAGTATTGTAGGTTGTTGGCCAATTACACCTTCGCCCTCAACTTCACGCTGTCCGTTTGTAGAGTCAAAAATATACCAGTGCCTGCGCAACAATTGAACCGCAAACTCACTGTTGTTTTCTATTTTGATTTTATAGCTAAACAAAAAATAGTGCATGTCCGGATTGGAATGTCCGTCCATATACTTAGTGATTACACTTACCCTTATCCCATGTGTTACTTCAGCAACCATCTTGTGACTGGTTTGATCTATGCTAAAATAGCAACAATTAATTAATAAAAGCGAGGATAAAGGTAAAATTTGATAAAGTTACAGAGTACTACGAAGCTATGTAATGAGCGTATTAATAATCGGGATGGACAGCGAAAATGATATGCACTTGATCGTCAGGGTGTAGTGAGATTAACATTTATACTACAGCCATTTTTGTCTTTAATATTTATGGTGTATGCACCCGGGCAAAGTAGATTTTTATAGCGCATGGCATATCCGTCCGGCCAGGAGTAAGAGTAAGGACTTGTGCCACCTGATCCGGTTACCACCAGCCATTCTTTACAACCACAGTTATTGCAGTTTGCGGTTCCTTTGGAATAAAACCCTGTTAAAGCGGGTGGTGAAATTATTGATGTTACTGATGTAGCGCTACATCCATTTGCATCTGTAACTGTAATAGTATAATTTCCGGCAGAAAGACCTGTTGCTGTTTGTGTGGTTTGACCATTATTCCATTGATAAGTATATGGCGATGTTCCACTTGAAGTAATCGTGGCACTTCCGGTATTGTTGTTACATACAGGATTTAAAGTTGTTAATGAACCAATACTAATAGTTGCAGTAGGCTTCCCAAGACAAAGACCTATAGGTCCGGCCTGACATCCAAATTGGTCAGTTACTTCCAATAAATAACATCCGTTATTTGCATTTGTGTTGTCAATTGTGGGTCCGTTTACAAATGGAGTAGCGCCAACAGAAAAACCAGTCCATGAATAAGTATACAATGGTGTGCCTCCTGAAGCATTAGCTGTAAAAAATGTAGTTACTTGCCCGCACGTTGGGTTGTTGGAAATATAATTCAATATTAATGGCGGTGCCTCAATAATTATTACGGAAGAACTTGAAATGCATCCCGAACCATCTGTAACAGATACTGTGTAGTTTCCCGCTGAAAGACCTGTTGCTGTCTGAACCTTTTGTCCGTTAGTCCACGAATATGTGTAAGGCCCGGACCCACTGGTGACTACTACTGTGGCACTTCCGGTACCTCCGCAGTTTATATTGGTTTGTGTAGTATTAATAACAGGGCCATTACTGCTTGTTATTGTCGTGGTTGCTGAAGCTGTACAACCTCCAAAGCTGGTTGCTGTTAATGTATAGGTTCCTGCTGATAATCCCGTAGCGGTTGTTGAAGTTGCAAATGAGCCATTGCCTCCGGAAGGGGACCAGGAATAACTGATCGTGGTGGTCGAAAAAATGGCTGCTGCAGTTCCATCCTTACTGCCGCATGTGGCGGGAGTTGAGGTAATAGTTGAGATGACCGGTTTCTGCTGACCAACTAATGCTGTTTGAATTGCACTGCATCCTTTATTGTCTGCTACTGTAATTGTATAAGTTCCTGCGCTCAGCCCGGTTGCCATAATTGCAGATTGTCCATTGCTCCAGCTATAAGTATATGGTGTTGTACCGCCGGATATTGCACTTATTGTGGCAGAGCCATTTTTTGCTCCATAACATAAGGTTGGTCCGGATGTTGATTGTGTCTGAAATGTGATCAGTGCCGGTTGTGTTATAGTAACTTGTGTCATGATGGTGCATCCGCCGGCATCTGAAATCGTTGCCTGATAGGTTCCGGCCGTCAAGCCGCTTGCAGTAGATGTTGTTTGTCCATTACTCCAACTATAAGTATATGGCCCGGTTCCTCCGGAACCGGCAGTAGTTGCAGTCCCATTACTCCCGCCATTACATATTGTATTAGTTACACCGCTTACAGGAGCCAAAAGCGCGCAGGCGCAATCGTTTACAATGATTGTAGATTGTTTTATTACAGAGTCTTTTCCACAAGGCATTTGTATAACCAATTTTGCATCGTAAACTCCCGGGGTATTATATACGATACCCGAAGGGTTTTGAGCAGTTGAACCGGACGGGGTGCCTCCGGGGAAGGACCATGAATAATTTACAGTTCCGATACTGCATGCTGTATAAATTGATGTGAAATTTGTTGATTGTCCTTTGCATATTGATGCAGGTGCAACAGACATACTTAGGCTGCTAGAGATACCTCCACAGGTGTTTATGTATAATTTAGATAAGGCCGCATCTGCATAGCCACCGCATGTTGTTTGCCAAGCACCTGCTGTTACAGGGTAATTACATTGAGTGTATGAAACAAGGTACATAAAACATCCATCTACTGCTATGCTTCCTCCTGATAAATAAAAGCTGGTTTCGTTATGTGGGGAAGCTGCACCGCCCATTCCAAGATAGCCCGAACAAACGCGTGTGCCTGTACTGCTGAATGTTGCAATAAACTGATCTTCGCTTCCTTTTTTTATTGTCTGGTAAGCACAACCTGTTACGGAATTGTTTGAGCTGTATGTGTCTCCTCCCAATATCACATTGTTGCTGACATCGCAGGCAAGACCTGTACAATATGTTTGATTATTGTTTCCGCCATAATATGTTCCCCATTGTCTTGTTCCGGTACTGTTAAATTTAACAAGTAATACATTATCTATTCCTGCCAAAGCGGTTTGAAAAGCTCCGGGAGTAGCTATAGCAGTTGCCGAATTAGAATCGCCCGCAATAAAAATATTATTTAATCCATCAACAGCAATGGCATAGCAGCCATCGCTTCCGGTACCACCATAGTAAGTTCCCCAAAGTCTTATCCCGGCAGGATCGAATTTACAAATGAATGCGTCTTTGTTTCCGCCAAAAACTGCCTGGTGCACAACATTTACTCCGGAAAATCCCACAGGGAAGTTTGTTGAATGAGTACATCCACCTATAAATACATTTCCCAGTGCATCACAGGCAACACCATTACAATAATCGACTGCAGTGCCGCCAAGATAGGATCCCCACAGTCTGTTTCCGGTGGAATTAAATTTTACAAGGAAAGCATCATTTGAAGCACTTAAAGCCGGTTGAAATGATCCCGGTGTTGAAATTCCATTTGTTGATATGGTCATTCCGCCCAAATAAAAATTACTTCCATCTGAAACGATATCTCCACCCGCATCATCAAGCGAACCTCCATAAAAAGTGGAAAACAATCTTGCTCCCGCAGAATTTAATTTAAACACAATAGCATCGCGGTTTGTGCCGCCTCCTCCTCCAAAAATATTTTGATGTACCACATTTACTCCTGAAGAACCCGTCGGAAAGTCAGTAGAAACGGTATTGCCGGTGAAAAGTATATTACCTGTTGCATCGGTGCAAATTCCTCCTGCATTGTCATCCAAAGATCCTCCACAAAAGGTAGCCCAAATCAGATTGCCTGCCGCATTCATTTTTACAATAAAAATGTCGCTTAGTCCTCCGCTAAAACTGTTCTGAAAGGCACCGGGCGATATAGGAAAATCTCCGGAGCGGGTGGTTCCTGTAAAGATTACATTTCCTGAAGGATCTGTTGTAACAGAACTACTTGTTTCAAAATCAGATCCTCCATAATAAGTAATCCACGGATCAATGATCAATTGAAATTTAGGATTCCAGGTTCCCAGATTAAACGAAACGAAAGCTTCATTTATAATTTCCGAATTCGCTGTTTGAGTTAATTTATATTCAGCTTTTATATCAACAATTTGTCCGTTAATAATTTGGTAAACTTTTGGCATATATTCTCCCATTAAGCCCAAGCTTGTGCTAATTGTTAAGTGTCCACTATTTAAAGTTATTCTCTCAGCTCCGCTATACTTTAGTTTTATTTGGGATGGGTCTCCACCGGGATTTACAATAATGTCATATTTTAATCCGAACCCTTTGCTGATCAGTGTTGAAGCATCTTTCCCACCTTGGAATTTTACATCAATATTGTCGTAAATATTTTTTACTGTAATTTGGTTGTAGGAAGGAACCTTCAATATGCCGTCAGGGCAATGTGCTAAATAGTAATTATTGTATCCCGCAATTTGTTCTGAACTAATGATTGTTGGATTCGTGTTTGAACCATCGAAATCAACGTCTATTCTATGCGTTTTTATTATTTGTCTCGAAAGAAATTCCTGTTTCATTATCTGTTCTGACGCAGGATTCGATGAATGCCATTTTTCTGAATCTTCTTCATGTTCAATTGCCTCGCTAAAAATCTGTCCTGTATTATTGATTACGAAACTGATACCGGTTTTCCGTAAATATATATTTGCACCTCCAACATCACTTTTAAAAAGGATTTCAGGATGTAGCTGTTTACGCATGTCAATTATTTGCCCGTTGTTTTGAGTAAAAAAAATGCCATTGGGATGAAGTGGATTGTTGTTTGTGGTTTTATAGTTTTGAATTTGCTCCTCTATGTCTTTGGATTGTGAATAGCCTGCACATGTAACAAGCATGACAATGAGAAGCATCCTGTTTTTTAAATAGTATTTGCTTTTTACCTTATTTAGTCTTTCGATTATTAATTTCATTGCTCTTCGAATAAAGTTCTTAAATATCAAACATTAGGAGACTAAAAACAATCCTATTTGTTATTTATTATATCAATATCTATTATTTATTTTTTTTGTAAAAATATATAATATATTTATATAATTAACTAAATA
>JAEUTS010000351.1 GCA_016787005.1 Bacteroidia bacterium | reverse complement strand
CCTGTTTTATATTTTGCCTCAAATGAAAAAATCATTGATATCGCTATGATCACAAGCATGCCGCAGACAATCTCTATCCGGTTTATTTTCTTTTTAAAGAATAGTGGTTCGAGTATTGCAGTAAATAAAGCGCCGCTGGAAAAACAGGCTAATGTTACCGATACATTTGATGTTTTAATTGCGCCATAGAAGCATATCCAATGAAGAGCTATTAAAAGACCAATTGCCATAAATTTTAATAATTCATTCCGGCTCACTTTGAGTGGAATCCCTTTGATCAAAAGATAAATTAAAATAGCTGCGGAGGATAGGAACAGCCGATACCAGATGAGTTGAGTTGTAGGTAAAGTTATAGCACGTCCAAAGATGCCTGTAAAGCCCCAGATAAAAACGACCAGGTGTAGAAACAAATAATTTTTACTTTTATTGAACATGAATGATGTAACAAGTGGAAGGTGTAATCGGTTATCGGTAATCGGTAATCGGTTGCGGGCTACAAAAGGATTCTGATTTGCTGATCATTGAGTTTAGCATTTTTCCAATGGAAGCATAATTTTTCAATAAGTTCTCTGAAATTTCTTTAGAAATGTATGAACAATCCAACGCCGTTTCGATCCAATGTTGCGTCTCCTGCTGTTCACCATCGGCGTCAGTCAACTTACTCACAAAATGTTTCTCATATTTTCTCTTTGCCCATGCTTCGGCAATTTGAGCTCCGGTTGATCTGGATGACCTTCTGATCTGGTCGGTAAGCGAATACATTTCTTCTTTTGGAAATTTTTTCGAAAGCTCAAAAATTTCCCTCGACAATTGTCTGGAAAGTTTATATACTTCTAATTCCCTGAAACTTTTAACATATTCCATTCCAAAATATTTTCCTGTTACTAATAACAGTTTACCGATCACTTATTACTGATTACCGGTTACCGGTTACCGGTTACCGGTTACCGATCACCGATTACCGATTACTGATAACCTGTTACCGATCACCCTACTTAACACGGTCATTGTAAGTCATAGTCCTGGTATCTACCCGGATCTTCTCACCCTGGTTAACAAATAGCGGAACCATTATTTTCGCGCCGGTCTCTAAAGTAGCGGGCTTTAAGGTGTTGGTGGCAGTGTCGCCTTTAACGCCGGGTTCGGTATAGGTTATTTCGAGTTCAACAAATGTGGGAGCCTCAGCCGTAATAGGATCATCACCTTCGAAAGCAATTTTCACTTCACATCCCTCTTTAAGAAATTGTGCTCCGGCGCCGAACAGCGTTTTCGGTATATAAACCTGTTCGAATGTTTCACCATCCATGCAGACAATAAAGTCGTTTTCGGCAAAAATATATTGCATTGTTTTAAAGTCGACACGAACAACTTCAACCAATTCGCCCGAGCGAAAACGATTTTCGACCAATTTGCCGTTTTTAAGATTACGCATTTTGGCCTGGTAAAATGCTCTTAAGTTGCCCGGTGTGCGGTGTTGGTATTCCAGTATCTGGCACAACTCTCCGTTATAACGGATGAATGAGCCAATGTTAATGTCGCCTGTATCTGCCATATTGAGTTAAGAATTAGTAAAATTCATAGCGTAAAATGAGTTGCGAATGTATTAAAAAATAGGCTAAGTACCAAGAGTACATTTTACGTGGTTCACTGTTCTGTTTTTCGAAAAACCGGGTAATTGTGTAGATTTGATTCAATATCCTGAATGTAATAGCTATAGTATATGCTATAGGCAATTATGCTTCCTCAAGATCGGGTACATTATTATTTTGACTTATTCAAAATGAGCGGAAAACAGCAGTCGCAAACATCAAAAAAACAGGTAAAGGGTACCCTGGATATTAAGCTTCCCCAGAAGGAATCTGATATATGGCTCCTTTTTTTGACAATTGGCATTATTGTCGTTAGTATGATTCGTTTCCAGTTGTTAAAAATTCCATTGGAGCGGGACGAGGGAGAATACGCGTATATGGGCAAGTTGATACTGGAGGGCGTCCCGCCTTATGTAAAAGCATACAACATGAAACTTCCGGGCACTTATTATATGTATGCTTTGCTTATGAGCATTTTCGGCAAAACGAATACGGGTATTCATACGGGATTAATTGTTATTAATGCCTGCACAATGTTCTTGTTTTATTATGCTATAAAAAATGTATTCAACAAACGAATCGCATTTGTAACAGCGCTGGGATATGGTTTAATGGCGGCAGGTCCATATACATTGGGTTTTGCGGCTCACGCTACGCATTTTGTTAATTTTTTTGCAGCCCTGGGCTTGTTGTTTATTGCCCGCCACAAGAGCTCCGGAAAGTGGTATTACATTTTGCTTTCAGGATTAATGATGGGAATGTCATTCCTGATGAAGCAGCAGGCTGTGTTTTTTATCCTGTTCGGAGCTACGGTGTTGTTGTTTAATTTACCGAAAGAAAAAGGACTTGTCGGCAAAGTAGTAAATACAGGAGGAATATTTGCCGCAGGTGTTTTTGCGCCATATATTCTAAATCTATTGATTCTTATAGCACTTGGGGCTTTTGACAAATTCTGGTTCTGGACCTACGAATATGCAAGTAAATATGCTGCAGGGGGAAGTTTAAGCAATGGACTTGCAATTTATATGTCATTCTTTCCGCCAATTTTTAATGAGTATTTTATCATTTGGTTGGGAGCTATTGCCGGAATTGTAATTGTTGTGATCAATAAAGCATATACACGTTCACAAAAAATATTCGCAATAGGTTTTGGTTTGTTTTCTTACGCCACAGTTTTTCCGGGTTTATATTTCAGGCAGCATTATTTTATTACGCTGCTTCCTGCTATTGGCTTGCTTGCCGGCATAGCATTTGACGTGATGAGCAATTGGCTGACCGGACGTTTTAAGTCGGGTCTATTGAAATATATTCCTGTAATATTGATCATTATCAGCGTTTCAAACGCCATTGCTAAAAATAAAACGTATTATGTGAACCCCGATGTTAACCAGATCTGTAATGCGGCATATAACGGAAATCCATTTATTGAAGCGATCGCTATCGGGAAATTCATTAAGTCAACTACAAAAGAGGGTGATAAAATAGCTATACTGGGATCGGAACCCGAAATATTTTTATACGCCGACAGGCAATCGGCCACAGGCTATATATACACGTATGGAATGGTGGAAAAGCAGCCTTATAATCTGAAAATGCAGGAGGAAATGATCAGCGAGATAGAACAGGAGAAGCCGGTGATGTTGATGTGCGCCTATGTTAATTATTCCTGGTTACAGCAGGCAGGTACACCGGATTCAATTTTCAGATGGTTCGCTGATTATTCTGCGAAAAACTATAATGTGGTCGGAATGGTTGATATGTTGCCGCAAGGCACAAATTATTATTGGAACCAGGACGCGATAGGAGTAAAGCCGCAGGCGCAAAATTTTATAGTGCTTTTTAAGAGGAAGGAAGGGTAGGGGTGAGGTGGTCGGTGATCAGTGATTTGTAATCAGTAATCGGTGATCAGTAATCGGTGTGTCCGTGTTCGGTAATCAGTAATAATTAAGCTGTTTCGTGTTCCTACGGTAACTCTGCTAATTTCCTTATATACGGAAAGTAGTTGAGTTTCCGAAGGAAAACGAAACGTACTTACCGTTAATGCCCGAGGGGGCTGTTTTCGTTTTCGAAAACCAAGGTTGGTTTGGTATATCTACTCATTCCTCGTAAGAATAATATCTCCGACAATGTACCTGAACTCTTCAAACAGTAAGGTGTCCAAGTATTTCTATTAAAATTTCAGAAACATTTATAATGATTTTTATAGTAATATTTCTTATTGTTTTTTGAATAATAAGTTAAAACACGTAGTCAAATAAACCCGGTAAATTATTTCAAAAAAAAGCTCGATTTTTTTTTTTAGATGGCCGGTAATTATGTATACATTCACGCCGGAATAATTTTACTCAACATAAAAGCACGAAACAACAAATCACTATAAACTAAAAATGTACAGTATGAAAAAATTGATTCTTTTAATTGTATTCGCGG
>JAEUTS010000339.1 GCA_016787005.1 Bacteroidia bacterium | reverse complement strand
GAAGAAGGTCAGAAATTTAAAGACTACTTCGAATGGGAGGAACAATTAATGAGCTGCCCAAGTCACCGAATGCTGGCCATGCGCCGTGGTGAAGACGAACGTATACTTTATCTGGATATCGCTGTTGATGAAGAAAGCGCAATTGATCAGTTAAAAAAGCAATTTATAAAAAACCGTAACGAATGTGCTGCCCAGTTAAGCCTTGCTATTGAAGATAGCTACAAACGTTTATTACAGCCGGGAATAGAGGTTGAGATGCGCATAATGACCAAAAAACTGGCTGATGAAAAAGCGATACAGGTTTTCGCTGACAACCTGCGTGAACTTTTACTGGCCTCTCCGCTTGGGCAAAAAGCTATGTTAGCGATCGATCCGGGATTTAAATCGGGATGTAAAGTGGTTGCACTTGATGCACAGGGAAAATTATTAGAAGAAACCGTTATTTATCCACATGAACCGCAACGCCAGACAACTGTAGCAAAGCATGTGGTCATGGCTTTTTGTGCCAAACATGGATTAGAAGCAATTGCAATCGGGAACGGAACAGCCTCAAGGGAAACGGAACAATTTATCAGGAGCATTGATGAAATCCCTCAAACAATTCCTGTAATTATGGTAAGCGAAGCAGGGGCATCTGTCTATTCGGCATCGGACGTGGCGCGGGAAGAATTTCCAGAGTACGACTTGACTGTCCGCGGCGCGGTTTCTATTGGGAGGCGCTTAGCAGATCCGCTCGCTGAATTAGTGAAACTGGATCCCAAATCCATTGGAGTGGGACAATACCAACACGATGTCGATCAGACTGCATTGAAAAGAAAACTGGACGATGTAGTGATCAGCTGCGTGAATGCAGTGGGTGTTGAATTAAATACTGCTTCTAAACAGCTGCTATCTTACGTTTCAGGAATTGGCGACACGCTGGCAAAAAACATTGTCGATTACAGAAATAAGTACGGCGCGTTTAAATCAAGGAAAGACCTGTTAAAAGTGGATCGGATGGGCGCAAAAGTATTTGAGCAATGTTCAGGTTTTTTGCGCATAAGGGATGGCGTTCATCCGTTGGACAAAAGCGCTGTACACCCCGAGAGTTATCATATTGTGGAAAAAATGGCAAGGGATCTGAAATGTAAAATTGACGACCTCATCAATAACAAAGAACTCCGTAAAAAAGTAAACCTGAATTCATATGTTACCGAAGCAATTGGCCTGCCTACACTAAAGGATATTATGAGCGAATTGGAAAAACCCGGCCGCGATCCGCGCAAATCGTTCGAAGCCTTTAGTTTTGATGAGGGTGTGCATACAATTGAAGATCTGCGGGAAGGAATGCGCTTACCGGGCATTGTTACAAACGTAACTAACTTTGGAGCTTTTGTGGATATTGGAGTACACCAGGATGGACTCGTTCATATTTCTCAGCTTAGCGACACATTTGTGGATGATCCCAATACGGTTGTAAAAGTCGGCCAGCAGGTATGGGTCACCGTAACCGCCTGCGAAGTCGACCGTAAACGTATCGCGTTATCCATGAAAGGTGAAACAATTGTAACTTCAAAAAAAACTGCAACTAAAAAAGCTGAGGTTAGTTACGACCCGAATGACTTTAATTCGGCACTGGCGGCGTTGAAGGGAAAGTTTGCAAAATGATTGAGGAGGTTACAAACACAATTTTATTTAAAAAAAAATCACTTCGCGACCAAAACCTTTTGCCCGCTCATTTGATTTTCATTAAAGCCAACAATATAATACAACCCATTACTAAGATTTTCAATTTCTATGCTATAATTATTTATTGCATTCAATTTAAATGATTGAACAATTTCGCCAATAGAATTCACAATTGAGTAATCTCCTTCACATATTGTTCTGCATTCGAAATCAGAAGGACTCACTGCAAACACACCGCTGTTCGGATTGGGATAAACTGAAAGCTGCTTGCTGCTAGTATTGGCATTTTCTATTCCCACTGTAGCAGAGGAAACAAATACCCAAGCTGCACCTGTATAACTATTATCACCAGAGCCTCCAATAAGAGCAGTACTCCCATCAGATGAAAGCGAAACTGATCGACCTTGATATACCCAAGGACCTAAAGCTCCGGTTCCTACCAACTTACTTCCTCGTTGCGTCCATACGCCACCTGACCGAGTAAAAACCCATACTGCACCCATATATCCATTGTCATAATCCCCTCCAACAATTGCTGTATTTCCATCGGCCGAAAGTGAAACGGAACAACCTTGCCATGCATTACCTACGGCCCCTGTTCCGATGAGCTTATTTCCTTGTTGTTTCCATACTCCGGCATTACGGGTAAATATCCAAGCTGCACCTGTAGAGCCATCATCATAACTCCCTCCAACAATAGCTGTATTTCCATCGGCTGATAGAGAGACGGCTGTACCCTGTTGCGCAGCCCCCACAGCCCCCGTACCAACCAGTTTACTTCCTTGTTGTGTCCATACTCCCGCTGAACGGATATAGATCCAAACGGCACCTGTATAACTATTGTCATATCGGCCTCCTATAATAGCCGTATTCCCATCCGACGAAAGTGATACCGAACAACCTTGGCGCGCATTACCTGCCGCCCCTGTTCCTACCAGTTTATTTCCTTGTTGTGTCCATAAGCCTGCCGAACGCACATAAACCCAAGCTGCACCCACACCAATACTGTCATCCTGCCCTCCCACAATTGCAGTATTTCCATCAGCAGAAATAGAACATCCTTGAGGTGCCCAGTCACCCACAGCTATTGTTCCTGGCAGTTTGCTTCCTTGTTGCGTCCAAATTCCAGCTGAACGGGTATAGATCCATGCTCCGACATTAGCTATCGCACCAACAATAGCCGTATTCCCATCAGCTGAAAGAGAAACAGCAGAACCTTGTCCGGCAGCACCCACAGCCCCTGTTCCTACCAGCTTACTTCCTTCTTGTGACCATACTCCAACAGATCTGGAATAAACCCATACTGCACCCACATAGCCATTATCCCCATCTCCAGTTGCACCAACAACACCTGTATTCCCATCTGCTGAAAGTGAAACAGATCCCCCTTGGAATGGATTGCTCCAAACTCCAGCACCTGTTCCTACTACTTTACTTCCTTGTTGCACTGCCGGGTATGGTGTTGCTGTAACCGTAAAATTGCCGCTACTAATTGCAGTACCATTAACTGTTGTAAGCGATACAGTTCCTGTAACTGAAGCTGGCATAACCATACCCACCAATTTTGTTCCTGTATTGGATATCTCTAAAGCCGTTGCTCCACCAATTGTAAAACCAGTTGGACTTAACAAATTAGTACCAATAATTGTAACCAAAGTACCCGGTGGGCCACTCGAAGGAGTGAAGGAAGTTATAATTGGTGTCTGGGCATTTAGTTGCTTTGAAATAAAACTAAATGGAACATACAATAACATAAGAAGCGTAAGTTTTTTCATTGGATTGGTGTTAAACAAAAATTTGTCGTATGGTTTTAGATTTATAAATGTACGATTAATAAAAAAGCAGATTCAAGATGAAAGAGAAAAGGCGAACTACTTCCCGATACAGAACTTCGAAAAAATATTCTGCAAAAGGTCCTCATTAGTGACCTCACCGGTAATAAGGCCAAGGTGATGAAGGGCCGCTTTAATATCAACAGAAATTAGTTCACCTGAAACATTTTTATTCAGGCTGTCGTACACTTTTTCAAGCGCGCTGCCCGCATTGTGTAATGCCTGCATGTGACGCACATTGGTAACAACAGTTTCGGTAACATTAATGGTACGGCTGTCGAACAGATCAACAAAACGTTTCCGTAAAGCATCCATATTAATCCGTTCCTTGGCAGAAATAAAAAGTATATCCTTAAAACCCGCAAACTCACGTTCAGTATAGACGAGGTCTTCTTTATCAATTTTATTGCCAACTATAATCAGTTGCGAACGTTCATTCAGGTGTTCTTTTATTTCATCTATCTCTTTTTGCAATTCTTTGCTGGTCAACTCATGCACATCGAACAGATACACTATAATAGATGATTTCTGTATCTTCTCAAATGTACGCGATACACCAATTTGCTCGATCAGGTCGGAAGTTTGGCGAATACCGGCCGTATCTATAAAGCGAAACAAAATACCATCGATGCTGATATCATCCTCAATAACATCACGCGTTGTACCGGGAATTTCGGAGACAATCGCCCTGTCTTCCTCTAACAAAACATTCAACAAAGTGGATTTGCCCGAATTCGGTTTCCCGACAATAGCAACAGGAATACCATTTTTAATAACGTTACCCAACTCAAAAGACTCAACCAAACGATGAATGACTTTTTGAATAGAGAGAACAAGATTTTTAAGATCGTCGCGGTCGGCAAACTCCACATCCTCCTCACTGAAATCGAGCTCCAGTTCTATAAGTGAAGCGAAGTTCACTAAGTTTTCACGCAACACCTTTATTTTAGTTGAAAACCCGCCCCGCATTTGCTGCATAGCAACCTGGTGAGAGGTAGCCGAAGTAGATGCGATCAGATCGGCTACAGCTTCGGCCTGTACAAGATCGAGACGTTTATTAAAAAAAGCACGGAAGGTAAACTCCCCAGCATCAGCCAGGCGGGCTCCTTTACGGATCAGAAGCTGGATCAATTGCTGCTGGATAAACCGCGAGCCATGACATGAAAACTCAACAATATCCTCCGCAGTATAGGAATGAGGACCCACGAACACAGTAAGCAATACCTCATCTAATACAATGTCTTTCTCCTTTATTACTCCAAAATGAACAGTATGTGTTTTTAATTTTGAAACATCAACCGATTTACCATTCATTTTATAAAAAAGCCGGCTCGCAATTGCAAATGCGTTTTTTCCCGACATCCGAATAATGCCGATAGCCCCTACTCCATCAGGAGTGGCAAGGGCTACAATTGTTTCGCTATTTAACGGATCGTACCTGATTTGTGCAAAGTATGAAATACTTTCTAATATAGCAATTAGCGAAAAAAAAGGCTATAATCAACTGTTTGATATTTATTAAAAGATTCTAACAATTTACGGTATTTATTCGCTTGTTTTTATTGGTAATACTGCGTCAAAAAATTAACTTCGCAAACATTATAAATAACTGAAAAGATATGAGCGTTTTAGTCAACAAAAATTCGAAAATAATAGTGCAGGGATTTACAGGTACGGAGGGTACCTTCCATGCCACACAGATGATTGAATACGGAACGAATGTAGTTGGTGGTGTGACTCCCGGCAAAGGTGGATCCAAACACCTCGATCGTCCTGTTTTTAATACCGTTCAACAAGCGGTGGAGTCAACAGGGGCTGATGTTTCTATCATATTCGTCCCACCCGCATTTGCTGCGGATGCTATTATGGAATCGGCTGAAGCCGGTATAAAAGTGATTGTTTGTATCACTGAAGGAATTCCAACCCGTGATATGATCACAGCCAAAGAATATATTAAGGGTCGCAATTGCCGCCTAATCGGACCAAATTGCCCCGGTGTTATAACTGCAGGAGAAGCCAAGGTGGGTATCATGCCCGGATTCGTTTTCAAAAAAGGAAAAATAGGTATCGTTTCAAAATCAGGAACGCTTACATATGAAGCGGCTGACCAGGTTGTGAAAGCAGGTCTCGGAATTACTACTGCTATTGGCATTGGCGGCGACCCGATCATCGGAACATCGACAAAAGAAGCTGTGGAATTATTAATGAACGACCCTGAAACAGAAGGCATAGTAATGATTGGTGAGATCGGGGGAACGATGGAAGCCGATGCCGCATATTGGATAAAGCAAAACGGCACCAAACCTGTTGTCGGATTCATTGCTGGTAAAACCGCGCCTGCCGGACGTACTATGGGACATGCCGGAGCGATAGTCGGAGGAGCTGATGACACTGCGGACGCTAAAATGAAAATTTTACGTGAGTGCGGCATTCATGTTGTTGAATCACCTGCTGTTATAGGAAAAACTATGGCCGCGGCTTTGAAAAAAGTTACAGCTTAATCTGATATTTGATCATGAAGTTATTAGAAGGAAAAGTCGCTTTGGTAACAGGCGCATCAAGAGGCATTGGACGCGGCATTGCATTTAAGCTCGCCGAACAGGGTGCTAATATTGCATTTACCTATTTATCCTCCGTAGAAAAAGGCACCGCACTTGAAAATGAGCTGAAAGCCCTTGGAATAAAAGCAAAGGGCTATCAATCGGACGCGGCCAATTTTAAGGCCGCAGATGAACTGGTGACCGCCGTGGTGACTGAATTCGGAACAATAGATATATTGGTGAACAATGCCGGGATAACCCGCGACACGCTTTTAATGCGTATGAGCGAAGATCAATGGGACCAGGTGATAAATGCCAACCTGAAATCTGTTTTCAACATGACAAAAGCCGTACAGCGCCCAATGTTAAAGCAACGTAAAGGCAGTATCATAAACATGAGTTCGGTGGTTGGTGTGAAAGGCAATGCAGGACAATCTAATTACGCGGCCTCCAAAGCCGGCATCATTGGCTTTTCAAAATCGGTAGCACTTGAACTCGGTTCGCGCAACATTCGTTGCAATGCAATAGCACCAGGGTTTATTGAGACTGAAATGACAGGAGCACTCGACCCTAAAGTTGTAGAACAATGGCGTGAAGCAATTCCATTAAAGCGCGGTGGCACGGCCGAAGATGTGGCCAACCTTGCTTTATTTCTTGCTTCTGACCTATCAGCATACATAACAGGACAAACCATCAATGTTTGTGGCGGTATGTTAACATAAAGTTCATGAGCAAATACATCATCGAATTTATTGGCACTTTCTTTCTTGTTCTTACAATTGCATTTACCGGAAATCCGGTCGCAATAGGAGGAATGTTAACGGCACTCATCTACATGGGTTACGGAGTTTCAGGCGCACAATACAATCCCGCCACAACAATTGCCGTTTGGATACAAAAAAAGATTAACGCAAAAGAAGCCGGCCTGTTTATTTTAAGCCAGGTGCTTGGTGCTGCCGGCGCTTCTATTGCCTATCACCTGATCTATGGAAATACCCGAGTATTTTTCCTTTCTCCCGACATAAAAATCAATATCCTGAAACCACTATTCGTTGAAGGACTGTTCACGTTCGTCATGATGATGGTTATTTTGTATACTGCTGTTGCTAAAAGAAGTGCAGGCAATCAGTATTACGGATTAGCTATCGGAATAATTGTTACAGGAATCGGCTATGCCGGAAGTTATATATCGGGTGGGGCTTACAACCCTGCTGTTGGTGTGGTACCTGTTTTAATGGAAACTATCATGGGTGTTTGTCAATGTCACCCGATAAATCATGCCTGGATATACCTTGTAGGACCAGTGTCCGGCTCCGCAGCAGCAGCTCTCCTTTTCCGATATGTTTTGAAAGAGGAAGTTTAGAACGTCCGTACTTTCCAATTCTTTTTTCTTGTAACAAATTTCCCAATACTGTATCCTAAAACAGCTCCCATAAAAACATCCGACGCCCAATGCTTGTTCGCCTCGACACGCGACAGGCTTGCTAAACCTGCTAAAGTATACGAAACCACCGGAACCCATTTTTTGTATTTGTACTGTTCAGCAATAACAGTTGCCATTGCAAAAGCCGATGTACTATGCCCCGATGGAAATGAATTGTCACTTGACTGCAAAAATATATTGACATAATCTTTAAACGAACCGGGATCATTATTCAGACTTAACGGCCCTTCAAATTCATAAGGTGTTTCGGTAGCGCAGCCGACATCAGGTTTTCCACCATATGCACACGGACACGGTCTGTGCCTATGAAAAAACTGTTTGGGTATTGTAACAATTATACCGCTCACAACAAACGCTTTTAAGCCCAATAAAGCCGTTTGTTTGCTTCTTTCATCATTTTTAACGGAACCATACAAATAAAACATGCCCAGCAGCGGAACGGAGTACTTACCGCTTCCCCAGGGTTCAAGGCCATATCGCTGAATATCTCTTGTTATTGAATTACGGTTCCTTAAAGCAAAATCCCGGATGGCGGCATCCTGCGAAGCAATGGCGATGTCAGCTGCAACAACTCCCGAAAATATAAGCCATTGTTTGGTAGAAGATTTAAACGGAGAAATAATTATATCACGGGTGTCATATATGTAAGACTTAAAATAAGCTTTGTTAAATCCTGTTCTTACAAAACCGGTATCGGTCTGCGAAAAACCAGTTGAACAAAAAACAATGAATAATATGGTAAATATTTTTTTCAATTCATAATCTGTATTACACACCCTGCCCGGGCTCAGGCAAACACATCCCCTCTCACTGCCGCACCTGCCATCACACAGAGGGGAAGGCAAATTCGGTTTTATCGCTATTCGTTGATACCCTTTGCTTTGTTCCAATATTCATCCATCTCTTCCAGCGTCATGTCCTCCAGTTTTTTTCCTGCTTTTGCGGTCTCGCTTTCCAGATACTGGAATCTTTTTATAAACTTTTTATTTGTT
>JAEUTS010000333.1 GCA_016787005.1 Bacteroidia bacterium | reverse complement strand
GCGTTTTAAAAGTGAACTTTCATTGAAAGCCGAAGGCGGTTGTGTAAGTTTCTGCTCCATATCCACATGCTCCTTTTTAACCGCTTCCCCTTCGACCACGTTGGGCAACAACTCCTCTGTTGTTTTATCTTCTTTGTAAAGTGCCTTCCAGCCCCACTGTGAAACAGTAGTTCCGGTACTCACAAATTCATGTTCCTTTATTTCGGTGATCAGTGTTGTCTTCTGAAATTTATATAATGGCATAAATGCACCTGTGAACTTCCGGGCAATAAGAATATAAATTTTACGTTCATCTTCGGAAAGCCTGCTGTTAAGTGTTTGCAGAGGTATTAAGGCGTGGTGATCAGTCAGCTTACTGTCGTCAAACACCCGTTTACCAACTTTATCTACTTCCTGCACCAGATCCATTTTAGACAATAGGACTAATACATTTTTGGCCATCTCTTTACCCGATTCTCCCAGATGCTGGCTTTCTGTACGGGGGTATGAAATTACTTTATAAGTTTCATATAAAGCCTGTGCCAGATCAAGTGTTCGGCTTGCAGAAAATCCATGAACACGGTTGGCCTCCTGCTGTAATGAGGTAAGTGAATGCAGTAGTGGCGGAACTTCTTGTTTATCCTCCTTTTTGATCAACTTGATGGTGCCACTTTCTGATCCTTGTACATCGGCAAATACTTTTTCAGCCAGTTCCTTCTTCAATATTTTTTTTGGATTGACAACATCTTCTTTATCCTGCCCCGGTTGTTCATCGGGAAGTTCTCCGAATTTATAAATGCCCGTATACTGTTGATCCTTGGCAAGGAACTGTGCCTTTATCAGATAATATTCTTCCTTAACAAATTCTTTCCGAAGTCTGTCTCTTTGTACAATAAGCGCCAAAGTCGGAGTTTGAACCCTTCCCACACTCCAAACTTGTCCTCTGCCGCTTCGCAAACTAATGAGTTGCGTTAAATTGATCCCGCAAAGCCAATCGCTTTGCTGCCTGGCAAGGGCAGAAAAGTACAGGCTGTCGTAATTACCGGCCGGCTTTAAATTCCTCATTTCAGCTTTTACCACCTGCTCACTGAGCGCCTGGCTTGACCAAAACCTGAAGGTATTGTCCCAATTTTTCCAGGAAGATAGTTTTAAAATTAACCTGGCGATCAACTCCCCTTCCCTTCCCGAATCCGTCGCTATTACAACTTCCTGCGATCTGCTTAACAGGTGTTTGATCGTGTTGAACTGCTTATGCTTATCCTTCACAACATCATAGGTAAAATCTCCGGGAAGTATTGGCAGGTTATTCAAATCCCACCTTGGAGGAGCATTCAGCTTTGAAATTTCAATCAAATGACCGAAAGCCCATGTAATGGAATATTCCCCCGTTTCAATATAGCCGTCTTTCCTTTGCGGATTGGAATATGCTTTGGCAATGTCCTGCGCTACACTTGGCTTTTCGGTGATAATGAGTTTCATTATTTTTCCAAAATAATTCCAAATTACGGAATAGGATTTTGGAACCATACATAGATGGGAAGCAATTTATGAACAATGGAATATGTATGTTTTTAAAAAATTTACAAAAACATATCGTTGCTGAGAAAACAAAAAAGCCCTACAGAACTTAATCTGTAAGGCTTTCATAAGTGGTCCCGT
>JAEUTS010000307.1 GCA_016787005.1 Bacteroidia bacterium | reverse complement strand
CCCCAGGAAGGATAGTTGATCACTCCCGTGCTTGATCCTCCATCCAAAATAAATTCACTGCCGCTGCAAACTACCATACTATCAGGCGACAACACTGCCTTGGGGTTCTCAATCTTAATTGTTATAGTTAATGATTTCACGCATGTACCGCTTGACATAGTCACAGTATACGTTGTTGTGCCTGTTGGATTTGCAAATGCGTAATTTGAGTTTGTGCTGCTTAAGCCGGCAGCAGGACTCCATGAGTAATTCACTCCTGTTGAAATAGTTGAAATAAAAACATCCATACCCTGACCATAACACAAAACACTGTCATTACTGATGGTTGGCGAAACAACATTATCGGCCAAACCAACGGGCATAAGAGTTGATGTATAGATGGCATGGCAAACATCCTTCATTGTTACGGTGTACGTAAGTCCTGCGGTGGCTGTTTTTAAAGTGTCTCCGATAAAATTACCGGGAAGCCATTGAAATGTATAAGGAGTAATTCCACCAGAACCCTGAACAGCAACAGCAGCATCTTTTCCATCAGCACAGTTAGCGGCCTTATATGCAGAGTATGTATATGAAGTTGGAGTAGCAACAGAAACACCTGTTACCGTTCCGGTATTTGTTCCGGCATAACTGCTATAGGATGTTCCTGCGGTGCCTTGTGCATCAATATTATAGAGGTCAGTATAATTCAAACAATTTAGTCCCCCATTAATATCATACAATATAATGGGTGAAGCTCCGCCATTAATGGTAGCAAAGGCTCCGGGAGCAGCATAACTCATAATCGCTTTAAAACTCTGTTTATCTGTTGGAATGGTTAAGGTTGTATTCATATAAACTGAAAGTGTATCATAATAGTTGGCACCATTTATACTTCCACCCAATCCCCTGAAGGTTACATTTTTATAGGTCATACCGCCCCCGTCAAATGTTGTGAGTGACCCCGGATTTCTCATTTCAATTTCTGTGCCTGCATCCATCAAAAAATTAAGTGTACCTGCCTGATCGTTAAAGTTCCAGCTGCCCGTTAACTTGATTTTTGATCCATTTGACAAGTGAATGCCCCGGATATCCCCCTGATCACTTTCTGTAAATGAGCTGCAACGGATATTATAGCCATTTGTAATAATAGTTCCGGCCATAAGTGATATAGCTGCATTTGAGAGGAGACTATCGCCCAGAGTCCATTCTCCACCAGGGCCATCAAATGTTATTGCTGAAAACCCAACGATTTTATCAAACAAATTAATTACATTTCCGGTACCGGTAGCTTTGAATATTACATTTCCACTAACATTAACGGATATCAGACTATCAAGTATAATTGAACCGAATATCTCCAAATTGTCATTGGTTCCCATAGAAAGCGTTGGAAAGTCCGTAACACCGGTAAAATCAATGGTATGCACCTTTACAGGGTTTGCACCACCTCCGAATATGGCTACCGACGCCGATCCTGAAGTACCTGTAAACGAATTAGCATCAAAATATGCTGTATCATTAGCACCAGGGACACCTCCAAAACCTGCACCACCACTTGTTAATGACCAGAATTCAGTAGTTTGATAATCCCAAAATCCATCTCCACCTACCCAATAGAATTTACCTGCAACCAGTTCATTTGAAATGAAAATTGTCAGAAAAAGTAAAACTGCATATAATTTTTTGCTCATTGTAGAGTTAATTATTGTTAAAACGGACACCAAATTAGCGATTTTTGAAATAAAACAAAGGTTATTTGTAACTTTGATTTTAAACAATTTTTAATGCGACAGATAGCCCTTATTTTTTCACTTATTGCGAGCGGAGTAATACATATTTCATCCGCCCAAAATAAAGCAACCACAACACAAAACAACAAGGACCTGATACAGTTTTCCGGTGTAGTGGTTGAAGTTGATAGTCTTAAACCCGTGCCATTTACCAATATTTTTGTAAAACACACGAGGCATGGTACTGTTGCCGATTATTACGGATACTTTTCATTTGTAGCCCAAAAAGGCGACACCCTTGTGTTTTATGAACTGGGTTATGCTAAAGCCGAGTTTGTTATTCCTGATACGTTATCTACAAACCGCTATTCCCTTATCCAAATGCTTCACAAGGATTCCATCTGGCTAAAAGAATCAGTGGTATTTCCATGGCCGACTAAAGAGCAATTCAAACAGGTATTCCTCAACCTGCGTGCTCCGGAAGATGACCTCGACCGCGCCAGAAAAAACCTGGCTTATGACAATATGAAAGAGTTATATTCTAATATGCCGATGGATGGTTCCATGAATTATAAATACGCGATGGAGCAACGATACAGTAAGCTATACTATGCCGGACAATATCCATCCTATAGCATACTCAACCCGATTGCCTGGACACAATTCATTCAAGCATGGAAAAGGGGCGACTTTAAGAAGAAAGATT
>JAEUTS010000213.1 GCA_016787005.1 Bacteroidia bacterium | reverse complement strand
GGACAGGCCATGTCTGAGCAAATGAAATATTTCAATGGACTTTTACTGAATAACAACTTTCTTGACTATAAAATTCCCACCACTTTGGATACTCCCGATATTCATACAAATATTATTGAATCGAATGATCCTGAAGGGCCATTCGGTGCGAAAGAATGCGGTGAAGGAGCATTGCATCCCGTAATTCCCGCAATTGCAAACGCTATATTTAATGCTATCGGAGTGAGAATTACCAGTCTGCCGATTTCCGCAGAGGATGTGTTAGGTAAAATAAAACAGCGGCCGGTTGCTAATGAAATAATTGTATGAAAAATGATTGTAAAAGAGAAATATTTCAGGCCAAAGACAATTGAGGAAGCGGTAAGTATTGCCGGGGAGTATGGAAAAGACTTCTGCTTTATGGCAGGTGGAACAGATGTAATGGTCAATAAGTTTCAGGGGAATAATTCAACATCGTGCCTGATTGATATTACAGATATTGGTGAAATGAAACAAATAGTAAAAAGCGGGAAGTTTCTGAAAATCGGTGCTGCGCTTCCATTAGATGAGTTAAGCCAAAATGCAGATATTAAAAGAGAATTTCCCTTGCTTATTGAAGTGGCTCAAGCTATAGCCGGACCGGTGATTCGGAAAACGGCTACCATTGGAGGAAACCTTCTGTGTGAAAATCGCTGTTCATTTTATAATCAATCCGAATGGTGGAGAGATGCGGCAGGGCATTGTCTAAAGTGTGAGGGTGATGTCTGTATTGCTACTGGTGGAAAGAAAAACTGTTTTTCAAAATTTGTATCAGATATGGCCGTTGCACTTATCAGTATGAATGCCTGGATTGAAGTTATTGAACCGGGAGGAGGTTATATGGCTTATCTTGAAGATATGTACAGTGGTAATGGTGTTAATCCCCGCAAGCTCAAAAGGGACTCACTTATTAAATCTATTTATATTCCTGTTGGCCAGAAATTTCAGTCTGTATTTTTAAAATTACGGCCAAGGGAAAGTATGGACTTTGGATCTTTAACTTCGGCTGTTACAATTGATAAAAATGGAAAGATTAAAATTGTATTAGGGTGTATTGATCCCGGACCAATTATTGTTCATGGAAATAGTAGTGATAACAGGCAGGAAATGATCCGTAATGCAGTAAAAAAATCCAGGATAGTTGATAATGATTTCTATTCACGTAAATACAGAAAAGAGATGATTGCAGTATTTCTTGAAAGGAGCTTCATGAAATTATTATCTTAAATGGCCAACCATGGATGTTTTGTAATGCTGTTTGATTATTCTATGTGCATGAATTTCTTTATCATCAATTGATATTATTTGGAGTCAAAGCAATAATAATATGCTTTTGAATTCTTCTTTCTGTTTCGTCATAGTTTTTTCTGACATTGTCAAATATCTTTATGTGCGTTGTGGTTGGATGTTTATTCCATTTATAATTGGCATAGGGTAGTGATTCCATATCTTTCATCGTATAAGTTCATTGGTAATCAACCAGGTTAATCATTGAGCAATCATTAATCGGGAAGGGGCGTACAGTCATTCGGGTTAAACAATAAAGGTATTATAGTCATGAGAAGGCATTTTTTTAACCAGGCGAAATTCTCCGGGACTATATTTTTACACTTAAGTGGCTTTTTGTTATTCTTCACATCACCCGTCTTATCGCAATTATGTACTACTGTAGAGATAAGCGGATGTCAATGCCCTGATAGTACAACGGTTAATTGCGATCTGCTGCCTGATATGACAATTTCCAGACAAATATTAATGGCTGGAGACGGCTACACAGAAAACCCGCAAAAAAATTCAGCT
>JAEUTS010000153.1 GCA_016787005.1 Bacteroidia bacterium | reverse complement strand
AAACCCGATGTGGATTATATAAAAGGTATTTCACCGGCAGTCGCCATTGAACAAAAGGTCATTTCAAGAAATCCCCGTTCTACTGTTGGCACGTACACCGAAATTTACGATTACCTGAAACTATTGTTTTCACGGGTAGGTAAAAACTATTCGCCTGTTTACTGTTATCTCGTAAAACGTGAAACTGTAAATGATGTGGTACAATACATTAATACACTCCCCGAAGGAACAAATTTCCTCGTATTGTCTCCGCTAAAGATCAAGAAAGACAAAACACTTAAAGAGCAACTTAACCTCTTATTACAGCAGGGTTTTGCAAGGGTACAATATAAAGGAGAAGTTATTCGCCTCGATGAATTCTTAAAAACAAAATTTTCCGAAAAAGAAAATATCAATATAGTTATTGACCGGCTTACTGTTCATAAGGACGATGAAGATAACACCAACCGCATTTCCGACTCGGTTCAAACTGCATTTTATGAGGGAGATGGTGAATGCTTAGTGGAAGAAGTGAAAAAGGACGAGGAAAGTCAGAAGTCAAAAGACGGAAGTGAGAAGCAAAAAAAAATAAAAACTCCTTCCCCTTCTGGGGGAGCCCGTCCGGCCTCCCGAAGCCTTGGTGCAGGGAAGATAAAGACTTTTTCAAATCGCTTTGAATTAGATGGCATTACATTCGAGGAACCTACAGAGCATTTTTTCAGCTTTAATAATCCGGTTGGTGCTTGTAAAACCTGTGAGGGCTTTGGAAGTATCATTGGCATTGATGAAGACCTAGTTATTCCTGACAAAAGCCTTTCTGTATACGAAGATGCCGTTGTTTGCTGGAAGGGTGAAAAGATGAGTGAATGGAAAAAACTATTTATTAAGAATGTGCACAAGTTTGATTTTCCCGTTCACAAGCCGTATTATGAATTAAGCAAGACACAACGCAATGAACTTTGGAAAGGAAACAAATATTTTGAAGGTCTTGATGGATTTTTTAAACACCTGGAAGAACAAAGCTACAAGATCCAATACCGCGTAATGCTGTCGCGCTACCGTGGAAAAACGGTATGTCCCGACTGCCAGGGTACACGACTCCGCAAAGATGCCGCATACGTTAAAATTGCCGGCAGCTCGATCAATGAATTGATTCTTACCCCCGTAAGCGCTAACCTGGATTTTTTTAAAAGCTTAAAACTTAATGATCACGATACACTAATTGCAAAACGTATCTTACTTGAAATAACAAACCGCCTGCAGTTTTTGACTGATGTTGGTTTGGGCTATTTAACCCTTAACCGCTTATCCAACAGCCTTTCGGGAGGCGAATCACAGCGTATCAACCTCGCCACATCGCTTGGAAGCAGCCTCGTTGGCTCACTATACGTATTGGACGAACCAAGTATTGGACTCCACTCACGCGACACACACCGATTGATAAGCGTACTAACCGCTTTACGCGACATAGGGAATACGGTAGTAATTGTTGAACACGACGAAGAAATAATGCGCGCTGCAGATCAACTGATAGATATTGGTCCTTATGCAGGTACACATGGCGGCGAACTTGTATTCCAGGGCGATCATAAAGATATTGAAACGGAAGAACGCAGCTTAACTGCGTTGTATCTAAGCGGTAAAGAAAAAATAGCATTACCTGAGTACCGGAGAAAATGGAACAGCTATATTGAGATCAAAGGCGCGAGAGAGAACAACCTGAAGAACATTAATGTAAAATTTCCGCTCCATGTTTTAACCGTAATTACAGGAGTGAGTGGTTCAGGAAAAAGTTCGCTGATCAAACGTATTCTCTACCCTTCCCTTAAAAAAATTCATGGCGGGTTTGGTGAACAAACCGGTAAGCTTGATAAACTTGAAGGAGACTACAACAGTCTTTCAGGCGTGGAGTTTGTGGATCAAAACCCCATCGGTAAATCATCGCGATCAAACCCTGTAACCTATGTAAAAGCTTATGATGAGATACGCGCATTGTATGCCGATCAGTCGTTATCAAAAGCACGCGGATACAAGCCTTCTCATTTTTCATTTAACGTTGAGGGAGGACGCTGCGATGTTTGTGAAGGGGAAGGTGTAGTGAATATTGAAATGCAATTCATGGCCGATATTGAACTGGTGTGTGAAGGATGTAACGGCAAACGATTCAAACAGGAAACCCTTGAAATTGTGTATCGCGGGAAAAACATTTCTGAGATACTCGATCTTACTGTGGAAGAAGCCATCGCATTTTTTGAAGCCGCACAGCCTGCCACCTCTGTTGAACGCCGGATCGTGAACAAACTTTCTCCATTGGCGGAGGTGGGATTAGGTTACGTACATCTTGGCCAATCATCCAGTACACTCAGCGGCGGCGAAGCACAACGTATAAAACTGGCTTCGTTCCTTGGCATGGGACAAAACAGCGGAGGCCCTACCCTGTTCATTTTTGACGAACCCACAACAGGGCTTCACTTTCATGATATAAATAAACTGCTCGGCGCATTTAATGCCCTTATCAGGCAGGGGCACTCCATCCTTGTTGTT
>JAEUTS010000128.1 GCA_016787005.1 Bacteroidia bacterium | reverse complement strand
GCAGGTTTTGTGAGCCAAAGTGCTAATCGTCGTACTTTTAATGCGAATTAAACTTAAAAAAGTCCGATTCATCTAAATGCAGGTAACTTATTACGGACATTCGTGTTTCAGCGTCACAGTAAATGGAAAACATTTATTGTTCGATCCCTTCATCCGCCCGAATGAATTAGCCAAAAATATTGATGTTAAAAAGATCAAAGCCGACTATATTCTGATCTCGCACGGACATGAGGACCATACCGCGGATGCGGTAGAATTAGCTAAACTTACCGGAGCCATAACTATCTCAAATTATGAGATTTACAACTGGTTATTGAAACAAGGAGTTAAAGGATGCCACCCGATGAATACAGGCGGTAAATGGATGTTTGATTTTGGCAAAGTTAAATGTGTTACAGCCGAACATTCGAGCAGCTTACCTGACGGGACTTACGGAGGAAATCCAATGGGCTTTATAATTGAATCAAGTGAAGGCAATTTTTATTATTCCGGCGACACAGCTCTTACGTATGACATGAAGCTTATCGGAGAATACAGGAAACTTGATCTTGCTTTTCTGCCAATAGGCGACAATTTTACAATGGGTATTGAGAATGCAATCCTTGCGAGCTCTTTTATCAATTGTCCGCATATTATCGGCATGCACTACGATACATTTGGCTTTATTAAGATTGACCACAAAGAAGCTACAGACAAGTTTCAACGTGCGGGAAAAAAATTAACACTGTTCAATATCGGTGAAACCATAAATTACGAATTCAAAACAACATTGAGCAAGGCATAGTCAACTGATCTGTTTCAGGTGGCGCAATAAACTATAAAAAAATAAATTCAGGATATGGGAAAAATAATTGCAATAGCCAATCAAAAAGGCGGAGTGGGGAAAACAACTACGGCTATTAACCTGGCAGCGAGTTTAGCTGTTTTAGAATACAAAACCTTATTGGTTGATGCTGATCCACAGGCTAATTCTACATCAGGTGTGGGGTTTGAACCCCGTAACGTGAAAGCCAGCATATATGAGTGTATTATTGACGAGATTGATCCGGCAAGTGTTATTTTAAATACATCTACACCCAATATGGATCTGCTTCCCGCACATATTGACCTTGTTGGCGCTGAAATTGAAATGATCAATCTGCCAAGCCGGGAGAAAAAAATGCGCCAGGCATTGGCTAAAATAAAAGACAATTACGATTTTATTATTTTGGATTGTTCACCATCCCTTGGACTTATCACAGTTAACTCATTAACCGCAGCCGACTCTGTTATTATTCCTGTTCAATGTGAGTATTTCGCCTTGGAAGGCCTGGGCAAACTGCTCAACACTATTAAAATTGTTCAATCCCGTCTTAACGCCGAACTTTCTATTGAAGGTATTTTGCTTACTATGTATGATATTCGCCTTCGCCTGGCCAACCAGGTTGTGGAAGAAGTAAAAACACATTTCCAGAATATGGTATTCGACACCATTATTCAACGCAGCACCAAATTAGGTGAGGCACCAAGCCATGGCGAAACCATCATTATGCACGATGCCAGCAGCAAAGGTGCCGTTAACTACCTGAATCTTGCCCGTGAAATACTCCAAAAAAACGGCCTCACAAAACTTTCGGAGTCGGAAAAAATCATTAATATTACTGAGGAGAA
>JAEUTS010000125.1 GCA_016787005.1 Bacteroidia bacterium | reverse complement strand
CTTTTTGGAGCACTATTTCCCTTGCCAATAGCTATATTTACGCTTTATATATAATTGAATGGAAACAGTAAAAGAAAATCTTCCAATTACTGCCTGGGCTGAGGATGACCGACCCCGTGAAAAACTCATGAGCAAAGGTCGTCATGTATTAAGTGATGCCGAACTGATTGCTATTTTAATAGCCAGCGGAAATATAGAAGAAACAGCGGTTGAGCTTTCAAAACGCATTTTAAATTCAGTGAACAACAACTTGAATGAGCTCGGAAAGCTAACTATCAATGACTTAACTAAATTCAGGGGAATTGGCGAAGCCAAAGCGATAAGTATTATTGCCGCGTTAGAACTTGGCCGCCGCAGAAAGGAAACAGAAAGTACAAAACGCGAAAAAATAACAACCAGTGCAGGTGTTTATGAACTATTTAAACCGCTTTTATTTGACTTGCCACATGAAGAATTTTGGGTGATCCTTTTGAACAGATCAAGCAGCATTATTAAAAAAGAGATGATCAGTCGTGGTGGAGTGTCGGGAACTGTTGTCGACTCCAAAATAATTTTCAAATCGGCCGTCGAAAATTTAGCCAGCTCGGTTATTTTATGTCATAACCACCCATCGGGCAATACCAAACCCAGTGAACAGGATATACAGATAACAAAAAAATTAAAAGAGGCGGGAAAACTTTTGGAAATACCTGTGCTTGACCATGTGATCATGAGCGAGACGGGGTATTATAGTTTTGCGGATGAAGGAATGATGTAATCAACGAATAATCTGCCTACTCTGCCTGAGGCAGATTCGGCAGACAAGCGAATCAAAATTATATATGCTTAAAATCCTTACCATAATAGGTGCCCGCCCGCAGATCATTAAAGCTGCCGCTTTGAGCAGGGCAATTAGCAACAGCTTTACGGGTAAGATCAAAGAAGTAATCGTACATACCGGCCAGCATTACGATACGAATATGAGCCAGGTATTTTTTGATGAGCTTAATATTCCAGCACCAAATTATAATCTAAACATAGGCTCGGATTCTCACGGAAAGCAAACCGCCGCCATGATCGTTGGTATTGAAAATATACTTGAAAAGGAGAAACCCAATTGTATAGTGCTGTACGGCGACACTAATTCAACATTAGCGGGTGCCATCGCGGCTTCTAAAATGAATGTTCCTGTTGTGCATATTGAAGCGGGACTACGCTCATATAACAAAGCTATGCCTGAAGAAGTGAACAGGATCCTGTGTGACCATGTTTCCACATTACTCTTCTCCCCTACCAAAACCGGTTACAATAATTTATTGAAAGAAGGTTTTATTGAAAATAATCCCGCACCTTATACAGCAGATAATCCTAAAATATATCATTGCGGGGATGTGATGTATGATAACAGCCTGTACTTTTCGAATGTTGCTGAGCAGAAAACCAGTATCATATCACAGCTTAAATTACAAAGTGGGCAATTTATTTTAGCGACAATTCATCGCAACAATAATACGGACGAACCCAAACGCTTATCCGCCCTATTCAGCGCAATGCTGAAAATTGCAAACACATCAAAGGTAAGCATTGTGCTTCCCCTTCACCCACGCACAGCCAAATTGCTGGATAAAAATTTATCGGTTGAATTATATAAACAGATCAGGGAAAATCCGCTTATCAGGATCGTGCCGCCTGCTTCATTTCTTGAAATGATCGCGCTTGAAAAAAACTGCAAACTGGTAATGACCGATTCAGGAGGCGTGCAAAAGGAAGCTTTCTTTTTTCAGAAGCCATGCATTATTTTACGGTCTGAAACAGAATGGGTGGAGTTAGTTGAATGTGGAAGTGCCATGATCACTGATGCGGATGAGAATAAAATCATCGCGGCTTATGATCATTTTTCAAATAAAACAGATTTGCAATTCCCTCAATTATTTGGTGATGGAAAGGCAGCGGAATTTATTTGCAGGGAAATTTCAAAACATCTGCTTACCGGTTCTTATTGAGTTTACGGCACGAACTAAATCAGAACCGGTTATACCCGCAGCGTTGGTCAGTTTGCCTGCCTGGCCGGTAGGCAGGCTTTTCGAAAACTAATTAAGTGGTGTAAAAAAATAAAATTAACTTTAGTTGAATAATTAATTGATATAAAATGAAAATTTCTTACAACTGGATTAAAACATACCTGAAGATAAATTTATCTGCTGAAGAAACCGGGAAGATTCTGACTGATTGCGGACTTGAAGTTGAAAGTATTGAATTGGTGTCTACCGTTAAAGGCGGCCTGAACGGCATTGTTATAGGTGAAGTAAAAACAAAAGAAAAACATCCCGATGCCGACCGTTTAAGTGTAACAACTGTTGATATTGGAACAGGCGCGCTATTAAATATTGTTTGCGGTGCGGCAAATGTTGCGGCCGGTCAAAAAGTTTTGGTGGCAACGATCGGCTCAACATTATATCCAACAAACGGAGATCCATTCGAAATAAAAAAATCGAAAATACGCGGACAGCCTTCAGAAGCAATGATCTGTGCAGAAGATGAAATTGGACTTGGCACATCACATGAAGGTATAGTCGTGCTTGACAATTCGGCAAGTATTGGAATGCCTGCAAAAGAATATTTCAAACTGGAGGATGACTACATTTTTGAGATTGGCCTTACACCCAATCGTGCTGATGCCGCCTCTCATGTTGGTGTTGCGAGAGACCTTTCGGCTTATCTGAATTACCAGGCTTTACTAAATAGCACTAAACCACTCACCCTTGAATTGCCAAATGTTAATGGATTTACAAATGACAGCAATGATAAAAAAATTGATGCTATTGTTGAAGATACCGCTGCATGCCCGCGTTACTCAGGCATTACAATTAGGGGGGTTAAAGTAAGTGAGTCACCCGATTGGCTGAAGAACAGGCTTACAACTATTGGGCTGAAGCCGATCAACAACATTGTTGATATTACAAATTTTGTTTTGCATGAATTGGGACAGCCTCTTCACGCTTTCGATGCGGATAAAATTACCGGCGAAAAAGTGATCATAAAGAAAGTTCCGGCTAAAACTAAATTCAAAACACTGGATGGTATTGAACGCGAATTAAACAACGAAGATCTTATGATCTGCAATGTTACCGACCCAATGTGTATTGCGGGCGTGTATGGAGGCGTTGATTCGGGTATCACAGAAAAAACAACAACTATATTTTTAGAAAGTGCGTATTTCGATTCAGTTCATATCCGTAAAACATCTAAAAGACATGGACTAAAAACTGATGCGTCCTTCCGCTTTGAACGCGGTACTGATCCAAACATAACTGTTTATGCGCTTAAGCGTGCCGCTATGCTCATCAGGGAAATCGCCGGTGGACAAATTTCATCAGAGGTGATTGATGTTTACCCTGCTAAAATTGAACCTTTCAAAGTTGGTTTGTCGTACAAAAACTGCGCTGACTTTATCGGTAAAGAGATCGATAAAAAGATAATAAAAAACATTTTAGTATCGTTAGGTATTGAAATAATTACCGAAGGTACCGATGCTTTAATGCTTGCTGTGCCCCCTTTTAAGGTTGATGTAAAACGTGAAGTTGACATTATTGAAGAGGTACTAAGAATATACGGCTACAACAATGTGGATATTCCGTCTGCTGTCCATTCTTCGTTATCATATTCTGAGAAACCGGATCCCGAAAAAATTCAGGACACCATTGCGGACCTGCTAAGCAATAATGGATTCGGCGAAATAATGACCAATTCACTTACTAAATCTGATTATTATTCCAACTTGTCCTTTACAAATCCTGCTGAACTTATTTCCATTTTAAATCCACTTAGCTCCGATCTCAATATAATGAGGCGTGTGCTTTTATTTAACGGACTTGAAGCCATATCGTATAATATTAATCGCAAAAACAACGATCTGAAATTATATGAATTCGGCAAAACATATTTAAAAACAACTGAAGGAAAATATATCGAGAATAAACACCTCGCATTATTTGCAACAGGCCGCAAAGAAGCCGAAAGTTGGAACAGCAAATATCATACAACTACTTTCTATTCCCTCAAAGGCTCTGTTGAAGTTGTATTAAAACGCTTAGGCTTAATTGAGCTGAAATTCGAAACAAGTCATCATGATTTGCTTACAGAAAACCTAACTGGCTATTCGGGCAAAAAACAAGTTGTAAGTTTTGGCAAAGTGAAATCAAATTTATTGAAGTCATTCGATATAAAACAGGAGGTGTATTATGCTGACTTTAACTGGGACAATATTTTAGAACTGATCAAAAAACAGAAATTCGAATATAAAGAGATCCCTAAATTCCCTTCCGTACGAAGAGACCTTGCCCTGTTACTTGACAGGTCTGTTTCATTTGAACAACTCGAACAGATCGCGTATCAAACGGAACGAAAACTTTTAAAGGAAGTGAGGATATTTGATGTGTATGAAGGCAATAAACTTGAAGCAGGTAAAAAATCTTATGCCATCAGCTTCACTTTACTTGACGATAACGAAACGCTTACCGATAAGCAGATCGAAAAGATCATGGAAAGGCTGATGAAAGCGTATGTAGAAAAGACCGGTGCAACAATAAGATGATCAGCAATCCGGCATCTTCCATCCTTTTAATTTCTAAAAGCATAAGATTGAACCTTAATTTTGAGAGTTTTTCTGTCTTTCTTTTTTTACCCGACTCCAAACAAATTCTTCTATTTATATTACCATTTACGTATTCAACAAAGCTATTCCGGTAAAAAACACTGTTTTCCTACGTTTCGCTGACTATTTTGTCATTTTAATCCATTCCATAAAAGTGCAATTATGTATTTAAAGTGGTTTTGGATGCCCTTTTCTTAAGTCTATATTAGTAAAACAAAAGGATAAAATATTCACAGAGAATCGCGATGGAAAAAGAACCAATTCAACCTCCTAAAGATCAAAAGAAGCAGGAATTCACATTCAAGAATAAACAGCCGGCAGCAATAATTTTTGTAATACTGCTAACTGTTCTTGCCTTCTCTAAAATCGACAAGCAGATCGAAATTTCAAAAACTGAATTCCACACCCGATCTGCTATAGAAATTCCTTCAAACTTTGATCCCTCTGAAGAAATAAAGGATCCGGAAGTCATTAAGACTGAATTAAGCGAAACCAGAAACAATGTTGAAGACAAAGAACAAAAAAAGAAAAAGATAGCAGAAACCATTGCTAAATCGCCGATCGGGTTCACTAAAAATATGGGACAATGGGACAACAATATTTTATACAAAGGAGATGTTCTTGGTTTGAATATTTCATATTTAAAAAACGGACTTAGTTTCGGTTTTCGCAGAAATACTAATGCGAGACATGAACAATTAGTATGGAACCAGGTGTTTGAAGGAATGAATTCAAACGCAGAGATCATTGGCGAAAGTAAGACAGATAAGAATGTTAATTATATAAAGGGAACTACTGATGGAAATACGAATACGTTCGCCAATACACCCAACTTCAGTGAACTAAATTACATCAACGTATATAACAACATTGATGTAAAGTACTACGGAAGCCCTTCTTCCCCAAACCAACTTGAAACAGATTTTATCTTACGATCAGGAGCAAACATCAATGATATACGGGTAAAGTTTGATGGAATTAAAAATCTGTCCATTGATAAAAAAGGAGTATTACAGGTTAACAATGTATGGGGAACACTTAAAGAATATATACCTTCATCTTATCAGCTTATAAAAGGAGAAAAGAAAGAAGTTTCGGTGAAATATAAATTGATCGATCAACAAACGTATGGTTTTGAAATTTGTGGCATATACGATCGTTCCAAAGAACTCATTATAGATCCTGTAATACTTCAATGGGCTACCTTTGTTGGAGGAGTTCAACCGGTACCACATTATATATATGGCAGCATAATAGACATCGAATGTGACAGCTTAGGAAACACCTATGGCACTGGCTGGAACTCCGATGGTTTCCCTACCACCCCCGGTACTTACCAGGTGGCTAATGCAGGCCAGTCAGATGTAATAGTATTCAAAATGAACCCACCAGCCACTGTTTTACTGTGGGCAACTTATATAGGTACAACAAACGGCGGAGCTGCATCACAGCAATTTGGCGACATAGGCCGCGGCATTGAT
>JAEUTS010000093.1 GCA_016787005.1 Bacteroidia bacterium | reverse complement strand
AAGAAAAGAAGACAGATCAGGGATTTATTCTCACGAAAAGGTGCCGGTTGATCTTGCTCCGGATTATGAAAGACAATTTAAAATGAATAAGTTAGCATGGAACTTTTTTAACAAACAGGCACCTTCATATAAAAAGGTAATGATACATTGGATAATGAATGCTAAACAGGAAACAACGAGGTTGTCGCGACTTCAAAAGGCGATAAAAATAAGCGGGCAACAAAAACGAATGGAATAAAAAAAATCTTATGAACCCAGGAACTACCCCAAAGTTTGCTGCACTTAAATTGAAGGATGCGGTATTGCGAATTACAGGAGCATTTGTTTTATCAACAACATGCCTTGCTCAGCCTGCAACTATTAATATAACGGATGTTAACACGCCCGTCATGAATAATACGCCGCTTTTATTTGGCATAACATTCGATTCCAGGACAAGCCTCATGGGAAATTCAACATACGGACAAATAGGGTATTATGATTCAAGCGGAGTTGTTATTCCTGCGGTTGACGCGCTTTTCGGTAATTTTCCTATGACCACAATACGATATCCCGGAAATGCAATAGCCGTTGGATTTGATTGGAAACAATCGATCGGACCAAAAGGGTTACGGGCTAACCAGGATCTGTTGGGGCCATTGGGTGCAACTCAACGCGTAAATTTCGGATTTGATGAATTTATGAGTATGACTGCAGCAAAAGGTATACCTGCTTCGGAGGTACAAATAATGGTTCCTATATACGATAAATCTACATCGGGATTAACTGTAACTCAATCAAGAGCCGCTGTAACAAATGTAATCCGGCATAATGCGGATTGGGTGGAGTATTGCAACGCGCTGAATAATGGAAGTAACCCCGGAGGAGGAGTTGATTGGGCTGCCAAGAGAGCAGCAAACGGTCACCCTTTGCCTTACGGCATAAAAATATGGAATATTGGAAATGAACCCTGGTCGGGTTTTGAGTTTGGCCCGAGTGCGGCTAACTGCAATACTTACCTGGCAACAGTAACACCTATTATCGATTCAATGCTGGCGATCGACCCTACAATAAAAATAACGATGCCAACTACTGGCAATGCTACCAATCCGGCCAACTGGTCGTACGCCTTGCTGAATTCAACGTTAGTGTCTCAGGGAAAAGTGTATGCATTGTCGCAGCATTATTTTCCAACGGAAAGAACTGTTGGTGCAAATCCTCCTGCGCAAGGTGTTTCAGGAGTGAATAGCGGATTAAATTCTTTAATAACTGTTGCCTCTGCCAAAGGTGTAAAAGTATTTGTAGGTGATTACGCCCATTATATTACAGATGTTAATCCAACCGCCGCTCAAAAGGACTCCGCTATGCAATGGCTGGGTGCGAATCTGGAAGCCGATTTTCTGCTGATGCTTTCTCAGAGATCAACAATTGAAAGAGCTAATTTCTGGACTTATGGAAATGCTTACGCGGCCTGGCATCCGATCCGGATAAATTCGCCCGGAAATTATACACTGTTGCCGGCAGCAGCCATTTATAAAATATTGTTTCCGGCTTTCTTAAACAGGTCGGTCCAGGTATCCACCACTTCGCCTGCTGCTGGCGATGGCAATCCATATTCTGTTCGCTCCAATGCCTTTGTTACTAACGATTTGTCGAAACTCAATGTTGTAGCCGTTAATCGCGATAAAACTAATACTGTTCCGCTCCAGGTGACGGGTGTTGCCGGATACACGCTAAATAAGGCCCGGTTATTGACAGCGGCAGCGCTCAACTCGGAGACTATAACGGAAAATACAACAGCAGCTGATGTTTCAGGTAACTATGTGATGCCGCCAATGAGTGTGCTGATCCTTGAGTATTCGAATAATGCTACAACGATCAATGAACAGTTTATTAATTGGGGAGGTATAACGGTATTTCCGAATCCAACTACTCATCTATTGACCTTTTCAGAGCCATTAAAAAGCATTGAAATTTTTAATGTTTACGGGCAATTGGTAATTAATAAAACTGAGACGACAACCGGTATTTCAATAGAGGATCTTCCCGCAGGAAGTTATTTTATAAAAACGGATAAGGGAATACTTAAATTTATTGTAGATAAATAAGGTTATTTCATAAACAATAAGCTCATAAATAAAATTAGTTATGCAAACAATTTTGGGTGCAAACGGAACCATCGGTTCTGTTTTGGCAAAGGAATTAAAGAACTATACTGATAAAATCAGGTTGGTCAGTCGTAATCCCAAAAAGGTAAATGAAACAGATGAATTATTCCCTTGTGATCTGTCGGATGTAAGTAGGGTTGATAAGGCTATTGAAGGATCGGAAGTTGTTTACCTGTTAGTGGGATTTGAGTATAATATAAAGGTTTGGAGGCACAAATGGCCAAAACTTATGCGGGCCACTATTGATGCCTGTTGCAGGTATAATGCCAAATTGGTTTTTTTTGATAATGTTTATATGTACGATATTAATGCAATTCCGCACATGACAGAAGAATCTGTAGTAAACCCTGTATCTAAAAAAGGTGTTGTAAGAAAGGAAATTGCCGATATGCTTTTGAATGAGGTAAAGTCTGGTAAATTAACCGGCTTGATTGCCCGTTCCGCTGATTTTTATGGGCCAAATAATGAAAGGAGTTTTCTGAATGAAGTGGTTTATAACAATATAAAAAAGGGTAAGAAACCAAACTGGTTTATTGATGCCGATAAAAAACATTCATTTACCTACACGCCTGATGCGGCAAGAGCTACTGCATTGCTTGGTAATACTTCCGATGCCTATAACCAGGTATGGCATTTACCTACCGATAAAAATACCTTAACAGGAAGGGAAATGGTAACTCTATTTGCAAAGGAAATGAAGGTTGCTAACAGTATTTTTGTTTTGCCAATGTGGTTGTTAAAGGTGTTGGGGTTATTTATACCTATAATGAAAGAAATGCCTGAAATGATGTATCAATATGACAGAGATTATTTTTTTGATTCAGCTAAATTTGATAAACGATTTAACTTCAAAATCACATCATACGCTGAAGGAGTAAAATTTACGGTTGAGCAAACAAATAAATAGTTGACTGCTTATTATTTTTTCGTATAGCAAAGCGAATTCACTTCTTTGAAAATTGCGTCGAACCTATTAGGGCGAACATTTATTTCGATTAGCAAAGTGGTGTTGTTGATCAGCTCCTTACTTAATACAATTTTTTTATCCAGCAGTCGCTGCTTTTCGGTTTTAGTTAATGTACTTAAGCAGGTTACAGGGTAAAGCATAGAGTTGTCAATTTGTTCACGGAGACTGCCTTTTTTAGGAAAGTCCCAGCCAATAAGATTCAATCCCACACATTGGCCATATTGTATGGCATCAGTTGAAAACCTTGTATTTGTTACCACCCAGCCCTGGTTAAATTTTGATCCGTTCCCCGGAACTGAATCTAACTGCTGTACAACATCTTTAAAACGGGCCTGGATATATAAAGGTATCTTTACATCGCATATTATTCCTGTAGTATTGTGGTATTTGCATTCAATTAAATAATGATTATTTCCCTTTTCAGCGATTACATCTATCTCGTGATTTACACAATGTCCTTTTACTACTTCACCCACTTTTACCGAAAAGCCCTGTTGTTTTAATATTTCTCCGATGTATTTTTCAAACGGATAGCCGGATGGGCCAAGTTCCATAATGGCTTGTTTAAGTTTATATTTGGCCGCAATAGGTTTGGATGCTTTTCGCAGCATCGCAAAAGCTTTGTGATAGATCTTTTTAGTCGAGATTCCTTCAAATAAGTTTTTTTCAACCTCAGTTATGACATTGTTAATTATAGTTTCACTTGCGCCTGATCTCTCCAACGAACGCTTTAGTTTTTCAGTGGAGAAGGGTACCCGTTCACCGGAGGCTTTTGTTATAATAATGTTTTGCGGCATGGTTTCCTTTGGTTATTGATATTTTGTACTTGATCCTGTTGCAATTTACGCATAATGATCACTGGTAATTATATTGTTGATGTAAAAAAGGTCGGAAGTTTGAAGTCTGGTGATTTCCAACTTCGGTCTTCGGTCTTCTGACTTCCAACTTCCGTCTTCTGCCTTCCGACTTCCGTCTTCCGTCTTCCGTCTTCCGTCTTCCGTCTTCGGTCTTCTGACTTCTGTCTTCCAACTTAATATAAGTTATCTAATCAATAAACCTATCTTTACATAGTTAAAAATAAGATAATTATGCAGGTAAAATTTTTAGGAGCAGCACAAACT